>JALZOQ010000227.1 GCA_030913835.1 Actinomycetota bacterium
GTGTCGGGGATGACGACCTTGCGCCGGCGCGTGTCACCACGGTCGGCGAAATACGCGCGGACGAGCATCAGGCCCGTGAGCTCGCCCTGCGAGCCCGCCGCGGGCTGGAGCGAGACGGCATCGAGGCCCGTCACCTCGGCCAGGATCTCCTGCAACCGCCACATCAGCTCGAGGGCGCCCTGCGCTCCTTCCTCCTCCTGCAGCGGATGGAGGTCGCGGAAGCCGGGCAGCGCGACGACGCGCTCGTTGACGCGCGGGTTGTATTTCATCGTGCAGGAGCCGAGCGGATAGAAGCCGGTGTCGATCCCGAAGTTGCGCGTCGAGAGCTCCGTGAAGTGGCGCAGGACCTCGGGCTCGGCGAGCTCCGGGAGTCGCGGAGGCTCGGCGCGGCGAAGCTCGTCGGGAACCTCCGCGGCAGGCAGGCCTTCGGGACGCGGGATCTCGGAGGCTCTGCGGCCCGCCTGCGAGCGTTCGTAGATCAGCTTGGTCACGACGCGAGCACCTCGGCGAGGCGGTTGATCTCCTCCGGCGTTCGCTTCTCGGTCACGGCGACGAGCAGTGCGTCGTCGAGGCCGTGGTAGTCGCGGCCGAGCGCGTAGCCGGGGTGGATCCCCTCGGCGCGAGCGGCGCGGATAGCCTCGCTCGCCGGCCGTCCGACTCGTACGGCAAACTCTTTGAATGTTGCCTGTTCGGGAAACGCCAAGCTCAAGCCCGCCGCAGTCAGACGGTCCTTCGCGTACGCGCCGAGCGCGAGGCAGGTCTCCCCCGTCTCTCGCAGTCCCTGTGGGCCCAGCCACGAGAGATGGACGAGCCCGGCCAGGGCCAGAAGAGTCTGGTTCGTCGTGATGTTCGACGTCGCCTTCTCGCGGCGGATGTGCTGCTCGCGGGTCTGCAGGGTCAGGACATAGCCGCGCTCACCCGCGGCGTCTAGCGTCTCGCCGACGATCCGCCCCGGCATGCGCCGGACGAACTTGGACCGCGCTGCGAGGAAGCCGTAGTGTGGGCCACCGTAGGACTGATAGTTGCCCGCGCTCTGACCCTCGCCGATCGCCAGCGCGCAGCCGTAGCGTCCCGGCGCCTCGAGGACTCCCAGCGAGATCGGGTCGACGTGCGCGATCGGCAGCGCCTCCGCCTCGTTCGCCGCGGCGGCGAGGTCCGGCGCCGGCTCCAGGCAGCCGAAGAAGTTCGGCTGCTGGAAGATCACGCAGGCAGCGTCCTCGGCGGCCTGGCGGAGCTCGTCCGGATCGGTCACGCCGCCGCGGTGCGGAACCTCGACCACCTCGAGGCCGAAGCCGACGGCGTACGTCTTGACGACCTGCCGGACCTGCGGGCTCGTCGCCTCAGTGACGACGACCTTCGAGCGGCCGGTCACGTGCTTCGCGACGTAGCACGCGTCGCCGGCCACCGTCGTGCCGTCGTATCCCGACGCGTTCGAGACGTCCATTCCGGTCAGCTCGCAGATCGCGGTCTGGTACTCGAAGATCGCCTGGAGCACGCCCTGGCTCAGCTCCGGCTGGTACGGCGTATAGGCGGTCAGGAACTCCCCGCGCGAAAGCACTGTGTCCACGAGGGCCGGGACGTAATGGTCGTAGATCCCAGCGCCGAGGAATGACACCTCGCGCCCGGTGTGGACGTTGCGGGAGGCCAACTCCTCGAGGTGCGCCACCAGCTCCTGCTCCGTGAGCGGCGGCTCGAGCTCGAGCTCGCGGCGGAAGCGCACGCCCTCAGGGACTTGCTCGAAGAGCGCGTCCACCGAGTCGACGCCGATCGCGGCGAGCATCGCCTCGCGGTCGGCGTCGGTGAGCGAGAGGTAGCTCACTGCTCGTCGAGGAAGCTCTTGTACGCGTCGGCGCCGAGGAGGCTCTCCACCTCGGATGGATCGGACAGCCGAACACGGACGAGCCAGCCGTCGCCGTACGGATCCTCGTTCACGGTCTCGGGCGCCTCGACGACACGCGCGTTCACGTCGAGCACCTCACCCGAGAGCGGCGCGATCACGTCCGAGACGGCTTTGACCGACTCGACTTCACCGTACGTCGAGTCCTTCGAGATCGTCTGACCCACTTGCGGAGGCTCGAAGTGGACGAGCTCGCCGAGGGCGTCCTGCGCGAACCACGTGATTCCGAGCACCGCCTCGTCGCCTTCGACTGCGGCCCAGTCGTGCTCGCGGTGATAGCGCAGGTTCTCGGGATAGCTCTCGCTCGCCGCCACTTACGGCTCCTTCCGCTTGTAGATGGGCTTCTTGACGACTTCGGCCCTTCGCGGGCGGCCGCGAACGTCGATCGTGAGCTCGGTCCCGGGCGCCGCCTGCTGCGCGGGCACGTAGCCCATGCCGATGCCCTGGTCGAGCATCGGCGAGTGCGTCCCGGACGTCACCTCGCCACCGCCCTCGATCGGCATCCCTTGCCGGGGGACGCCACGCTCGGACATCACGAACGCGACGAGCTTCCGCTCGGGCCCCTCCTCCTTGATCCGCCGCAGCTCATCCGCGCCCGTGAACTCGGTGTCGAGCGCACACGCCCACCCGAGCCCGGCCGAGATCGCATCGGTATCCGGCGTGATGTCGTTGCCATGGAGCGGGAAGCAGACCTCGAGCCGCAGGGTGTCGCGCGCGCCGAGGCCGCACGGAACGACTCCGCGTGCCACAACCGCGTCCCACAACGCGACGGCGTCGTCGGCCATCGCCATCAGCTCGCACCCGTCCTCGCCCGTGTAACCGGTGCGGTTGACCATTACCTCGACGCCGTCGATCTCGCCCATCGAGAAGGTGAACTGCTTCGCGGGCGGAAGGCCGAGCAGCTTGATTGCGCGCGGGCCCTGCACGGCAAGCAGCGCGTACTCCTCGGAGACGTCGCGGACGTCCGACCCGCGATGCTCGCGGTTCTTCAGCCACTCGTAGTCGCCCTCGGCGTTGGAGGCGTTCACGATCAGGAGGTAGCGGCACTCCTCGAGCTTGTAGACGATCAGGTCGTCGAGGATCCCGCCGGGCTCATTCGTGAGCAGCGTGTACTGCGCCCCGCCGACGTCGATCCGGTCCAGGTCGTTCGAAAGCAGCGACTGGAGCAACTCGTGCGCGCGCGGCCCCTCGACCTCGAGCTCACCCATGTGTGAGACGTCGAAGACTCCGGCTTTCGTGCGCACCGCGCGGTGCTCCTGGATCACCCCCTCGTACTGGACGGGCATTTCCCAGCCCGCAAACGGGACCATCCTCGCGCCGGCGCTCACATGCCGTTCGTGCAGGGGAGTCCGCAGCAGCGTCTGCATCCCGTCGGATGCTAACGGCGCGCTGCCGCCGAAGGTCGCTGGGACTCTAGGAGTCGCGGAGGAAGGGCGGGACGTCGAGAACGTCGCTCGAGATGTCGAAGCCGGGCGACGCCGCGGCCTCGCCTACCGGCGCGGCTGCCGGAATCGGCGCGTCGGTCGCTGCTTCGCGGCGACGCCGGCGCAGTCCGCCGAACCCCGTCGCGATCACAGTGACGCGCACTTCCTCACCGATCGAGTCGTCGATGACAGCGCCGAAGATGACGTTCGCGTTCTGATCGGCGGCGCTCGTGACGACCTCCGCCGCCTCGTTCACTTCGAACAGGCCGATACCCGTCCCACCGGTGACGTTGAGCAGGATCCCCGTGGCACCTTCGATCGACGCCTCGAGGAGTGGCGACGAGACAGCGGCGCGGGCGGCCTCGGCCGCGCGGTTCTCGCCCGTCGCGGTGCCGATTCCCATCAGCGCCGAGCCCGCGTCGCGCATGATCGTGCGCACGTCGGCGAAGTCGAGGTTTACGAGCCCCGGGATCGTGATCAGGTCCGTGATTCCCTGAACGCCCTGCCGAAGGATGTCGTCGGCGATCCCGAACGCCTCCATGATCGACGTCTTCTTCTCGACGACCTGGAGCAGCCGATCGTTCTCGATCACGATCAACGTATCGACTCGATCGCGGAGCGCGTCGATCCCGCGCTCTGCCTGGTCCGAGCGTCGCCGCCCTTCGAACGCGAATGGGCGCGTGACCACTCCGACGGTGAGCGCACCGAGCTCTTCGCCCAGCTCGGCGACGATAGGCGCGCCGCCCGTGCCGGTTCCGCCCCCCTCGCCCGCGGTGACGAAGATCATGTCGGCGCCCTTGAGCGCTTCCTTCAGCTCGTCCCGGCTTTCCTGCGCGGCCGCCTGGCCCACGGCCGGATCGGCGCCGGCGCCGAGTCCGCGCGTCACCTTGCTGCCGATGTGGATCTTGACGTCGGCGTCGCACATCAACAGCGCCTGGGCGTCGGTGTTGACCGCGATGAACTCGACGCCTTTGAGTCCGACTTCGATCATCCGGTTGACGGCATTGACACCGCCACCGCCGATACCGACCACTTTGATGACGGCCAAATAGTTCTGAGGTGCAGCCACGAGCTTGACGCCTTTCTACGCGCTGTGATCACACCCGGTGCTGCGGGGAAGGCACCGCCGGGAAGTGAACTGGGGAAGAG
>JALZOQ010000235.1 GCA_030913835.1 Actinomycetota bacterium
CGCCCCCATCACGCGTTCCTAGCCGCTGGTTCCGCCTCCGAGTGCGGCGTCGGCGATCTTCTGGTCAGGCTCGAGCTCCTTGACCGGCACGAGCTTGTCGGCCGCTATGTACATCACGTACTTGACGACGGCGCCCTTGCCTCCGGCGACGTCACCGTTCTTGTTGATGTCGAAGCTGCCGAGGATCCCGTCCCGGATCTTCGTCTGGAACAGGGCGTCGACCACGCTCTGACGCGAGCCGTCCGACTTCGCGATCGCGTCGAGCATCACGACGGCCGCCTGGGCCGCGTACGTCGAGTACGGGTCGACGGGCTTGCCGTTGAGCTGCTTCGTGAAGCTCTCGACGAACTCCTTGCCCGGGCCGACGAGATTGTCGACCGCGGTGCCCGCGACGCTCATGTACATGCCCTTCGACGCGGCACCGGCCTCGTCGATCGTGGCCTGGGCCGTGAACCCGTCCGGCGCGAACAGCTTGACCTTGCCGTCGTTCGGGCCGAGCACCGACACCTTGTCCTTGATCACCTGGGCGCCGTTCTCGTCGATCAGGCCGCCGAGGAAGACCGCGTCCGCTCCAGTGGAGCCGATCTTCCGCATCGTGGCCTCGTAGCTCGCCGATTCCTTCGCCCATGCCGAGAAGCCGACGACCTCGATGCCGACGTGCTCCGCCGCGTTCTTCGTGAGCGTGGCCACCGCGAGCCCGTACGCCTCCTTGTCGTTGAGGACGTACAGCTTCTTGATGCCCTGCTCCTTCATGAACTGGGCTTGAATCGCCGCCTGGAAGGCGTCGTACGGCACGACCCGCGTGTAGTTCCGCTTGCCGGTCGGGTAGTACTTGTCGGGCTCCGACTTGTCGCAGCCCGAGCTCACCGTGAGACACGGGAACGTGTTCGCCGGAGAGACCATCGCGACCGCGCCGCCCGGAGCCTGGTTCAGCACCGGGATCTCGATCGCCGCGCAACCCGAGTTGAACGTCCCGATCACGCCGATGACGCTCTTGTTCGCGGCGTAGGCCTGGGCGTTCTGGTTGCACTTGCCGGAGTCCCACTTCGCAGCCTGGGCAGTGGCGTCGTCACAGGCCTGGAAGCCGATGTTGTAGTCGCCGGCCTTCCAGTCGCGCTGGTCGAGCACGTACTTGATCGCCTGGACCATCTGCACGGTCTGGGTCCGCGACGAGCCCTGCATCGGCAGGTCGGAGACCAGCAGCAAGTCCGGAGTGGCCTTGCTCTCGAGCTTCGCGCACGACGATGCCGGCAGCGCTGTCACGTCGCCGACCGCGGAGCCGCCTCCACCGCCGCCACCATCACTGCTCTTGTCGTCGCCGCCGCCGCAGCCGGCGGCCGCAAGCGCCAGGGCTCCGACCATCAGAGCCAGCGCCCCAATCGATAGACCTCGTCTCACTCTTCCTCCCTCGCTCGCGCTCAAAGTCCACACCTGTGGTTGGTGCGGAAGTATCCGCCTATTTGCGCGCCTGAGCAAGCGGGATCCGCCCTGGTCTGGGCGTCTATCCTGCAGGGGTTCGCCGAAGTGGCGGAACTGGCAGACGCGCCGGACTCAAAATCCGGTGGCCTTCGGGCCGTGTGGGTTCAAGTCCCACCTTCGGCATTTAGCGTGGGGAAACCCAGGGTTCCCCCACGAGCCCCTCCTTCTTGTTGGCTGCAAGACTCGCGGTCGATTGCCTCCCGGCGGGCACAGCCCGCCTCCGGCGGCGGCTGGGGTCGATCCATGGTTGCTTGGGCATCGCCCACGGCTGCTGTAGCTTGCTGACGATGCGGATCGGGGTCCTCACGGGCGGCGGGGATTGTCCTGGCTTGAACGCGGTGATCCGCGCGGTGGCCCGGCGTTCCTACGACCTCGGTTGGGAGGTCGTGGGCGTGCGCGCCGGCTGGCGCGGTCTCGTCGAGGGTCAGTTCGTGCCGCTCGGGCCGCGGGAGATCTCGGGGATCCTGCCTCGCGGGGGGACGATCATCGGCACTTCGCGCACGAATCCGTACAAGCTCGACGACGGGGTCGAGAGCGTCCGGCGGAACTTCGAGAGCGAGGGGCTAGAAGCGCTCGTCGCGATCGGCGGAGAGGACACCCTCGGCGTCGCCGCACGCCTTCATGCCGAGCACGACTTCCCGGTCGTCGGCGTCCCGAAGACGATCGACAACGACCTCTCCGCGACCGATTACACGTTCGGCTTCGACACCGCTGTGGCGATCTGCACGGAGGCGATCGACCGGCTGCACACGACAGCCGAATCCCACAACCGCGTGATGGTCGTCGAGGTCATGGGCCGGCACACCGGCTGGATCGCCGTGATGAGCGGGATCGCGGGTGGGGCCGACGTCATCCTCATTCCCGAGCAACCGCTGACGGTCGAAGAGGCCTGCGAGGAGATCGTCGCGCGGCACGAGAGCGGGAAGCTCTTCTCGATTGTGGTCGTCAGCGAAGGCTACGAGCTGACCTACCGCAGCGGCGAGCGGAAGCTCGTCGCCGGGGAAGCCCGCGCGAGCGACATGTTCGGACACGTCCAGCTCGGCGGCGTCGGAGAGACGCTGGCGCGCGAGGTCGAGGAGCGGACCAGCTTCGAGACGCGCGTGACCGTCCTCGGCCACGTGCAGCGCGGGGGCACGCCGACCGCGCGCGACCGCGTTCTCGCGACGCGCTACGGGCTGAAGGCCGTCGACCTCATCGAGGGCGGCCGTTTCGGCCAGATGGCCGCGCTCCAGGGAGACCAGATCGTGGACGTCTCGCTTGCAGAAGCGACGGCGGAGCTAAAGACTGTCCCGGAGGACTGGTACGAAGTGGCGAAGGTGTTCTTCGGATGACAAGACTGCTGGCTCTTGGTATCGCCTTGGCGACGCTGCTCCCGGGCGCCGCCCTCGCGCACCGGAGCTCGACCGCGCCCGAGGCCGCCCGCTGCGGCGCCCCCTCCCCGGTCGCGAGTTACACGAAGATCGGCCGCGGCGCGGCGCTCGGACCGCTGGTCTTGCGCTTCGACGACGGCGCGAGCAGGGCCGAGCAGCTCTACGAGGCGGGCTTCCCGACCCGGGTCGTGATCCGCGGCCGCGCCGTACGGGCTGACCCGCTGATCCTGCGTGGCTATCAGTGCGCGACCGGGCTGCCGCTGCGCTTCTGGTACCGCGACGCGCCGCTCACGTTCCCGCTCGGATTCCCGACGACCGACGAGGCGCTGCGTGCGAAAGGCGATTTCGCGGTCCGCTTCCCCGCCACGAAAGAGATCGGGGGCGCCCACGTGGGCTACATGCTGTTTTGGGACACCGGCAACTGGCGCTTCGTGCTCAGCGCGGGGCGCACGACGGTCGCGTCGGTCGTCGTCCGCGTCACTGAATAGCCGCCCTCGGGCGGCGCCTGCAGGCTACGCGCTGTGAGGGCGGGCGAGATCGACGAGGTCGCCGGCCGCCACGATGACCGCGTCGAACCCGGCGCGCTCCAGCTCGGCCACGTCTTCGGCGGACGCTCCTACCGCCGCCGCGATCGCGAGCTTGCCGGCCGGCACGTCAGGCAGGAGCTCGAGCACGCGGTCGAGATCGCCGGCGGCCGAGAGCAGGAAGATGTCGGGATCGACCTGGTCGAGAGCCTGCTCGAGCTCGTCCTCGCTTCGCGCTTCGACCACGCAGTCGAGCCCGAGCTCCAGCGCGTCGCGATGGAGCAGCTCGAGGCGCCCGTCGTCTTCCCGCGCCTCGCCCACGACGACGATGACCGCGTCGGCCTCGGCGCTCTGAGCCTCCCGGGCATCGCCGGCCGCGCCCCAGAGCAGCGGGAGCTC
>JALZOQ010000250.1 GCA_030913835.1 Actinomycetota bacterium
CGCGGAGAGCTCGTCGGCGCGGCCGCTGAGCGCCGTCGTCTGTGGCGCACCCGCCGCGATCGCCGCCCAGCCGAGGATCGCCGCGCCCGCGGCGAGTGGCTCGAGCCGCCCTGGGGAGACACGAGGCGCGAAGGCGAACGCGAGGGTGACCGCTACGGCGAGGGCGGCGAAGAATGGGACGATCGTGTACCACCCGGTGATCCCGAACAGCCACGCGACCGTGTAGTCGAAGTCGCGCGTTCCGATCCGGTGGAACCAGTCGAGGTCATAACCGGCGAGCGCGTGCGTCGCGGTCATCGTCACCATGAAGATCGACGACACGACACCGAGCCCGCCGGTCACCAGCGGCCACCGGCGGAAGGCGGGGGCGATCCCGAGCGCGAGGAACGGCACGATGGGAATCACGTAGCGCTGGCCCGGCGAGAACCCGCCGAAGTTGGATTGGTACGACGAGTTGTAGAAGAGGTACAACGCCGCGATCGCCCCGAAAGCGAGTGCTTCGGCGGTGCGCCGGCGCGCGAGCATCACGATGCCTACCGCGCCCGCGATCAACACCGGAGCCTGCACGAGGATTCCCTGCGCGCCCACGAGCGTCTCCAACAGCCTCACGACCTGGAAATGGCCGGAGCCGGCCATGTCTACGGCGGACGCCGTGTCACCGCCCGCGCCGACCACCGCCGGATCGACCGCAACCGGCTCGCGGGCGTACGAAATGTGGGTCACGGAGCCGAACGCCCAATGGTTGTAGAGCGCGAGCGGAATCACGCCGGCGAGGCAACCGGCGGAGTACACGGCACCGCGACGGATGACCGGCGCGCGCGAGACGGCGTAGAGGCCGAGCGCCGCGCCCGCGAGCGCGTTCGGGTACTCGGTCACCACGGCGAGCCCGGCGCAGACCCCCGCGGCCAGGTACCACGCGAGACCGCACCCGTCTCTGCGAGCGCGGAAGAGGATCGCGAACGTCGCGAACACGAGCAGGGCCGACAGCGCATGCGAGAAGAACAGCGTCGCGAACGGCGTCAGCAGCGTGCCGGTGCCCAGGAGGACCGCCGCGACCGTGCCGAAGCCAGGCGCGAGCTCGTCGGCCACCCACCGCACGAGCAAGAGCAGGAGCAGGGACGGGAGCACGACGCCGAACAGGCCGAGCGCCCAGAGCATCCGGGTCGGGTCTCCGGTCGTTCGCATCCCCGCGCGCTCCAGGACGACGTAGAGCGGAACGGTCGCAAACGCGAGGCCTGGGGCCTTGTTCGAATAGGTGTTGCCGTGCAGGGTGGTCACGTCCTGCGTCCCCAGCTCTCCGACCTCCGGGAGCGACGAGTCGATCACCGGCGTCCCCTTTGCGAGCGCCTTCACAAGCACGTAGTGGGAGTTCTGGTTGAAGCCGGTGCCCTGCATCACCCAGGAGAACCCGGCGGTGAGGGCGACGAGCGCGAGGAGTCCGGCGGCGCGGCGCGACAGGTGCCGTGGCACGGCGCGGAAGTGTATCGGCGGCGGCGGCCACAACCGTGCGTCCGGTGAGGATCGAGGGGGTGGCTAGGATCAGCGCCCGATGACCGCGATCCTCGGCCTCAACGCGTTCCACGGCGACGCTGCGGCGGCGCTCGTCGTCGACGGCGAGCTCGTCGCCGCGGCCGAGGAGGAGCGCTTCAACCGCGTCAAGCACTGCGCGGGCTTCCCGGAGCTGGCCGCCGCCTGGTGCCTCGCGGACGCGGGCCTCAGCGCCGCCGATCTCGACCACATCGCCGTCTCACGCGACCCGAAGGCGAACATCGGCCGCAAGCTCCTTCGCACCATCCGCCACGGCGCGAGCGGCCGCTATCTGAAGGCGCGGCTCGAGAACGCGGCCAAGGTACGCGACGTCAGGACGCACCTCGCGGATGCCCTCGGCGTCCCTTCCGACTCGCTCCGCGCCCAAACCCACAACGTCGAGCACCACGTCGCGCACGCCGCCAGCGCGTTCTTCGTCTCGCCGTTCGAGGACGCCGCGATCCTGTCGGTCGACGGCTTTGGCGACTTCGCCTCGACCCTCCTCGCCGAGGGCCACGGAAACCGGATCGACGTCCTCGACCGAGTCCTCTTCCCGCACTCGCTCGGGATCTTCTACACCGCGGTCACCCAGTGGCTCGGCTTCCCGAAGTACGGAGACGAGGGCAAGGTCATGGGGCTGGCGCCCTACGGCGACCCGTCCAAGCACCTCCCCAGGATGCGCGAGCTCGTCGTGCTCGACGGCGGCCTCTTCAAGCTCGGACTCGACTACTTCACGCACGACAAGGAAGGCGTCGACATGACGTGGGACGAGCAGACGCCGTCGATCGGCCGGATCTACTCCGACCGGATGGTCGAGGCGTTCGGCCCGGCGCGCGAGGCCGGAACGGAGGTCGGCGAGCTGCAGAACGACGTCGCGGCCGCGCTGCAGGCCATGCTCGAGGAGGCCTACCTTCAGCTCGTGAACACGCTCTGGGAGCGGACGAAGCTGCCGAATCTCTGCCTCGCGGGCGGCGTGGCGCTGAACGCGGTCGCGAACGGGCGCATCCGGCCGGAGACGCCCTTCGAGGAGATCTACGTCCAGCCCGCGGCCGGCGACTCGGGCACGGCCGTCGGCGCCGCGTACCACGTGTGGAACCAGGTGCTGGGCAAGCCGCGGGGCTTCGTGATGGAGCACGCCTACACCGGGCCCGAGTACACCGATGAAGAGCAGCGCGCAGCGATCGAGGCCGCCGGTTTCGACAGCGAGCGCCTCGACGACGATCAGCTCTTTCGAACGGTCGCCGGCCGGATCGCAGAGGGTGACGTGGTCGGGTGGTTCCAGGGCCGGATGGAGTTCGGCCCCCGCGCGCTCGGCAACCGCTCGATCGTCGTCGACCCGCGCCGTCACGACATGAAGGACATCCTCAATGCGCGGATCAAGCATCGCGAGCACTTCCGGCCGTTCGCGCCGTCGATCCTGGCCGAGACGACCGGCGACTGGTACGAGCAGGACTACGCCTCGCCGTTCATGGTGCTCGTCTACAAGACGCGCGCCGAGAAGCGCGACCAGATCCCCGCGGTGAACCACGTCGACGACACCGGGCGCCTGCAGACGGTCGAGGAGAGCGTGTCGCCGCGCTATTACCGGCTGATCAAGGCATTTGCCGACGAGACCGGCGTCCCGGTCGTCCTCAACACGTCGTTCAACGAGAACGAGCCGATCGTGATGACCCCCGCGCATGCGGTCGAGACCTTCCTGAAGACGCGAATGGACCTGCTCGTGCTCGGGAACTACGTCGTCCGCAGGCTGGAGAATGAGTCAGGCGGAGGCGCCGAAGAGGCTGCGGAGCCGGCGGCGCT
>JALZOQ010000253.1 GCA_030913835.1 Actinomycetota bacterium
GGGTAGCCCTCGCCGTCCCAGCGCTCGTGGCACGCGCGGACGACCCCGCAGACCTCGCGGAGCTGGGCGATCGGCGCGATGATCCGCTCCCCGAGCTCGGGATGGGTCTCGATCAGCCGCCGCTCGTCCTCGCTGAGGGAGGACGGCTTCAGCAGGATCGAGTTCGGGATGCCGATCTTGCCGATGTCATGGAAGAGCGCGCCGAGCTCGAGCCGCTTGAGCGACTTCGAGTCGAGGCCGAGACCCCGGCCGACCTTGACCGCGAGGTCCGTGATCCAGCGCGCATGCGAGGACGTGTACTCGTCGTTCGCCTCGAGCGCATTGGCGAGCGCCTCGACCGTGGAGATGAACGTCTCCTCGAGGCTCTGGAAGCTGCCGGCGTTCGCGATCGCGAGCTTCGCTTGGTGCGCGACACCCTCGATCAGGGCGAGCTTGCGCTCGATGTCCTCGAGATCCTCGATCTCCGCCGAGAGGCACCCGGCCCGTCCGTCGAGCGAGAGCTGCGCGACGAGCACGGGGTTCTGCAGGTGCGACGCGTCGACGATCTGGCGCAGCTCGTCGACTCGCAGGACGAACGCGTCCTCGCGCTCGAGCATCTTGCGCGCGATTCGGCCGTCGAACCGGCGCGAAAGCAGCCGGTCGCGATCGTAGCCCCAGGCCGCGCGCGGGGCCAGCTCGTCGGTCTCGGGATCCTGGATCCAGACGGCCGTGCGCGGCGAGCCGAGAATGTTCGCCGCGAGCTCGACGACGCGCGCAAGCACTTCGTCGATCCCCTCCGTGGCCGCGAGCTCGCGGCTGAACTCGAGCAGCGCCTTGGCGCACTCGGCCTCGCGGCGCTCCGCCTCGTAGAGGCGCGCGTTCTCGACCGCGACCGACGCATGGCCGCCGAGGACCTCCAGCAGTCGCTTGTCGTCCTCGTCGAACTGGTGCAGGCCGAGCTTCGAGATCACGATCACGCCGATCACGCGCGTTCCGTAGCAGAGCGGCACCGCGATCAGCGACTCGTCGATCGGCTCGGTGCCGGCGACGCGGATCGCGAACTCGCAGTTCGCTGCGTCGCCGATCAGCAACGACTCGCCGGTCTCGGCCACCCGGCCGGTGATGCCCTCGCCGATCTTGCAGCTGAGCACGTCCATGTTCGGCGTCGGCTCGCGGGTCGCGAAATCGCCGCGGAAGGCGATCGGGACGACGTCCTGCCCCTCGATCACGAACACGCGACAGTTGTGGTAATCGATCAGCGACCGGAGCTCGGTCGCAATCACGTCGCCGATCTCGCGCACGTCGTTCAGACGGTTCAACTTCCCGCTCAGGCTCTGCAGCATCTTCAGGTGCGCGATCGAGCGCACGTCGCGCGTGCCCCCGCTGCCGTCCGGGCGCCGGGAGGTCTCCTCGTCGAAGAAGACGACCTGGTTCTTGCCGAGCGCCTTGGCGGTCATCATCGCCGCCTCGGCACAGGCGACGAGCTCGCGCGGATTCATCGCGTGCTGCGGGCCCTGCGCCAGGCCGACCGAGACCGTGATGCGCCCCGCGGGGCCGAAGTCGAACTCCGTCAAGCGCCGGGTGAGCCGCTCCGCCAGCGACGTCGCGCTCACCTGGCTCGCGCCGCCCATGATCACGCCGAACTCTTCGCCGCCGAGCCGGCAGACGACGTCGCTCGCGCGCACCATTGACCGCAACCCCTCAGCGAGCTCACGCAACACCTCGTCGCCGATCCCGTGCCCGTGGACGTCGTTCACGCGCTTGAAGTCGTCGATGTCGAGCATGAGGACGGCGACCGGCTCGTGCGAGCGGCTCGCGCGGGTCAGCTCGGCCCGGAGGCGCTCGTGGAAGTACCGGTGGTTGTAGAGGCCGGTGAGCGAATCCGTCTGAGCCTGGTGCTCGAGGCTCGCCCGGATGTGCGCGTTGTCGAGCGCCAGCGCCGCGGCGTCGGCGAAGCGCTTGGCTAGCTCGAACTCGTCCTCGTCGAACCTCGCTTCCTCGCCGAGGCGGTAGATGTTCAGCGCGCCCTTCAGCTGGCCGCGCGCGATCAGCGGAATCGTGATCAGCGCCTCGGGATCGTCCTCCGGCGTCCCCGGGACGAACTGCACGCGCGGGTCGAGGTGCGCCTGGTTCGTCAGCACGGGCTCGCGGTGCTCGGCCGCCCAGCCCGTGATGCCCTGGCCGAGCGTGACCGTGTCCGAGAGGATCTTGTCGGCCCACTCGTCGCGCGCGAGCACGGGCCGCAAGACGCTCTGGAGCTCGTCGGCCGCGTAGATCGTCAGCGTGTCGTGCGGGACGAGATCGGCCAGCGTGTCCGCGATCCGCTCGAGCAGCCGGTCCAGGCTCTGCTCGGCGAGCACGTCGTGGAAGACGTCCGCCAGGCGCCGATACGACTCCGCGACAGCTTCCTCACGCATCGCGTCAGTCGCAGGTTCCCGCTGCGCGTCGGCGCTGGGCAGCAGGCGCACCTGTGCACTCCGCTCCCCCTCGCCGGCCGCGTTCTCGCTGTCAAGCTCGGGCCGCAGAGTCGTCTCCTTTAGGAAAAGGACTCACCCAGCTTCGTGCGGTTCCAGCGGACTCGAATCCCCCCAAATGGGGATTAGGCACCTGTGGAGGAAACCGGCTCCGCAGCTGATTTCCTGCCCGCGAGGCTGACGCTGCCGGCGCTGCGCGAAGCCCGTCCAGGGCTGCCGGGGATATCAGCTCTCGCGCTTGGCGGCCCGTAAGGGAGCGCAGACGCGGC
>JALZOQ010000136.1 GCA_030913835.1 Actinomycetota bacterium
GTCTTCTACACCTGCCGGGCCGTCTCGCGCGGGATGATGAAGCGCCGGGCCGGGTCGATCGTCAACCTCTCGAGCATCGTCGGCATCCACGGAAACTGGGGCCAGACGAACTATGCAGCGTCGAAGGCCGGGATCATCGGCTTCACGAAGTCGCTGGCGCAGGAGCTCGGCAGCCGCGGCGTGCGCGCCAACGTGATCGCGCCGGGCTACATCAAGACGGCGCTCACCGACGTCATCCCCGAGGAGGCGAAGGAGCAGATGCTCTCGCTGACGCCGCTCGGCCGCCTCGGCGACCCGGAGGACGTCGCGGGCGCGGTACGCTTCCTCTGCTCTGACGCGGCCGCGTTCATCACGGGCGAAGTGCTGGTCGTCGGCGGCGGGCTGGGAATGTGACATGAGCATGAATGGACGCAGACGGGTCGTCATCACCGGCCTCGGCGCAGTGACGCCGCTCGGGAACGACGTGGAGACCTCGTGGTCGAACCTGATCGCTGGGGAATGCGCGGCCGAGGAGATCACGCTCTTCGACCACTCCGAGTATCGCGTCCATTTCGCCTGCGAGCTGAAGGATTTCGACCCGACCGTCTGGATCGATCGGAAGCGTGCGCGGCGGATGGACCGCTTCGCGCAGATGATCCTCGCCGCGGCCAGACAGGCCGAGGCGGACTCCGGGATCGACATCGCCTCCGAAGCCGATCGCGTGGGGGCGTCGGTCGCGACCGGCATCGGCGGGCTGAAGTCGTTCCAGGACTGCTACGACACGCTGATCGAGCGAGGGCCCGACCGGGTCAACCCGTTTTCGATCCCGTCGATCATCCCGAACATGGGCGCCGGCTGGGTCTCGATCGAGCTCGGGACCAGGGGGCCGCTCACCTCCCAGTGCACCGCCTGCGCAGCTTCGAACATGGCGATCGGCGACGGCGTCGACGCGATCCGGCTTGGACGCGCGGACGTGATGCTCGCCGGCGGGACCGAGGCTCCGATCTCGCGCGTCGGCATCGCCGGCTTCGACGCCATGCGCGCCCTCTCGCGGCGCAACGACGATCCCAAGCGCGCCTCGCGTCCCTTCGACGGCGACCGCGACGGGCTCGTGATGGGCGAGGCGGCGGCGATCCTCGTGCTCGAGGAGCTCGAGCACGCGCGCGGCCGGGGGGCGAAGATCTACGGCGAGCTGATCGGCTACGGCGTGTCGTCCGACGCGGCGCACATGACCGAGCCCGACCCGACCGGCCAGAACCCCGCCCGCGCGATGAAGATGGCGCTCGGCGACGCCGGGATCGATCCGTCGCAGGTCGGCTACATCAACGCGCACGCCACGTCGACCCCGCTCGGAGACTCGAGCGAGACGCGCGTGATCAAGCTCGCGCTCGGCGAGGAGAACGCGCTGAAGACGCCGGTCTCGTCTACGAAGGGCGCGACGGGCCACTGCTTCGGCGCGGCGGGCGCCGTCGAGGGCCTCTTCACGACGCTGGCGGTCGCGCGCGGGAAGCTTCCGCCGACGATCAACTACGAGACGCCCGATCCGGAGTGCGATCTGGACTACATCCCCAACGAGGCGCGCGACGCGGAGATCGAGATCGGCTTGTCGAACTCGTTCGGCTTCGGTGGCCACAACGCGTGCATCGTGGTGCAGCGCTGGGACGAGGAGGACCGGGCCGCCGCGTAGCCTGGGGCGAGTGAGGCTCGTCCCCGTTGCAGGACAGCTCGTCGAGGTCCACGTGCGCGAGTCCGCGCGTGCTCGACGCGGGCGCATCGTCGTCGCGCCCGGGCGTGCGCCGGAGGTCGTGGTGCCGCTGCGGACGTCCGAGCGGGCGATCCGTGCGCTCCTGGAGGCGCATGAAGGTTGGCTCGCGCGTCAGCTCGCCAGGGCGCCGGAGGCGCGGCTCGCGCTCGAGCCGATGACGGAGGCGGAGGGGCGCCGAGGCGCGCTACAGCTCGTCACCGACCTCGCCGAGCGGGCGGCGCCTGCGCTCGGTGTGTCGTACGGGCGCATCGCGATTCGCGATCAGCGCACGCGGTGGGGCTCATGCTCCTCGCGCGGAACGCTCTCCTTCAACTGGCGGCTCGTGCTCGCTCCGCTCGCCGTCGCCGACTACGTGGTCGTCCACGAGCTCTGCCACCTCCGCGAGCCGAACCACTCGCCGGGCTTCTGGCGGCTCGTCGAGGCCAGGCGCCCCGGCTATCGCGAACCGCGCCGGTGGCTCGCCGAGCACGGCTGGGAGCTTCAGGCGTTCGTCCCTAGCTAAGCTCGCCGGCGTGCCGGAGAGGTGGGCCACATTCGACTGCTACGGGACGCTGATCGACTGGAACGCGGGCGTTCGAGACGTTCTGGCGAGCGTGTTCGGCGGGGAGAACGCCGACCGTCTGCTCGCGCGGTATCACGAGCTGGAGCCGGAGGTGCAGCGTGAGGACCCGAGCCGTTCGTATCGGGTGGTGCTCGCCGAGGTGCTGCGTCGCTTGGCGACCGAGGAGCGCGTCGAGCTCTCGGACACCGACGCACTCGGGCGCTCGCTCCCGGGCTGGAGGCCGTTCTCCGAGACTCGGGCGGCGCTGGACGAGCTGCGCGCCCGCGGCTGGCGGCTCGCGATCCTCTCGAACACCGACCCGGACTTCCTCGCCGCGTCCATGGAACAGATCGGCGTCGAGATCGACCTTTGCGTGATCGCGTCGGAGATCGGCTCGTACAAGCCGGCACCGGGCCACTGGGAGCGGTTCTTCGCAGACTCCGACGCGAGGCCTGACCGGCATGTCCACGTCGCGGCCAGTCACTTCCACGACATCGTCCCGGCCAGCGAGCTCAGGCTGCGGTCCGTGTGGATCAACCGGCTCGGCGAGGGAGAGACGGAACCGCGGCCGACGCGCGAGCTGCGCGACCTGACGCAGCTTCCGGAGGTGCTCGATGAGCTCGTCCCCCGCTGAGTTCGCCGTGCGCGCACCGCGGCGGGAGGACGCTGATGCCGTTGCGCGGGTCGTCTCGGCGTTCGACTCGAGCTTCGGCGTCGAGGAGACGTCCCAGCCGAAGGACATCCTCGACGAGTGGCGCGAAGCGGACCTCGAGCACGACGCGTGGGTCTGGGAGCACGAGGGCCGGATCGCCGCCTACTCGGCGGTGTCGCCTCGTGGCCAGGACGCGCGGCTGATCGCAGACGGTTACGTGGATCCGGAGTTCGCGGGACGCGGGCTCGGCAGCGCCATCGTCGACACGACCGAAGGGCGCGCGCGCGAACGCGGCTTCGCGCAGCTCGAGAACGCAGTGCTCGGAAACGATCGACGCGCCGCGGAGCTCCTGACCTCGCGCGGCTACCGCGACATCCGCCACTTCTACCGCATGCGCATCGAGCTCGACGGCCCGCCGGCCGAGCCACGCTGGCCCGAGGGATTCGAAGTCTCGGTCTTCGACCCGGCCGAGGCGCGGGAGTTCCATGCCGCGCTCGAGGACGGCTTCGCCGAGGAGTGGGGCCACACGCCGGAGCCGTTCGAGACGTTCGCCAAGCGACGACTCGAGAGCGAGCGCTTCGACCCCACGCTGTGGACCGTCGTGCGCGCGGGCCATCCGATCGCGGCGGTGCTCGTCGCCGACTGGAAGCGGCACGGCGAGGCCGGGTGGATCGGCTCCGTCACCGTCCTCGAGCCCTGGCGTCGGCGCGGGCTCGGCGAGGCGCTGCTCCTGCGCGCGTTCGGGGAGTTCTACGAGCGCGGCGAGCGGGTCGTGCAGCTCGGCGTCGACGCGGAGAATGCGACCGGTGCGACGAGGCTGTACGAGCGCGTCGGGATGCAGGTCGGGTTCGAGGCGGTCGTCTACGCCAAGGAGCTCGCGTGAGCGGGCTCGAGCTGCGCGCCCCGCGCGCGGACGAGGCGGTCGCGGTCGCTGACGTGCTCACCGCCGCTGGGGAGACGTCCGGGCTCGGGCGCGTCGAGCCGGAGGAGGTCACACTCTGGCTCAGCTCGCCGACGTATGACATCGAGGGCAACTTCCGCGTCGCCGTCCGCGACGGCAAGCTCGTCGGCTACTGCGATCTCGTTCCCGAAGGGGAGAAGGACGTCTACGTGTGGATGGACCTCCGCGTCCCGCCCGGCGATGCCGAAGTAGAGCCGGCGCTCGTCGACTGGGCGCTCGCGCGGGTCGCAGAGCTCTCGGAGGGACATGCCGGCCGGGTCGCGATTCGCACGGGCGGGTACGGAAACGATCCCGCCAGGGCGCCTTTGCTGCACGATCGCGGCTTCGCGGTCGTCCGCCACTCGTTCAGGATGCTGCTCGACTTCGAGGGCGAGCCGGAGAACCCGGTCTGGCCCGAGGGCATCGAGCTCGAGCCCTTCGAGCGCGGCCGCAACGACCGGGAGGCGTTCGACGCCTTCCAGGAAGCCTTCCGCGACGCCTGGGGCTTCGTTCCCTACCCCTTCGAGGAGTGGGAGCACGACCAGCTCGAGGCGCACGATTTCGATCCCTCGCTCAACTTCGTCGCGCGTGACGGCGGCGACCTCGCCGGCGTCGCCTTCTGCCGGGCGAAGAGCGCGACTCATCCCGGCTACGGCTGGGTGGACATCCTCGGCGTACGCCGTCCGTGGCGGAAGCGAGGCCTCGGCGAGGCGCTGCTCCGGCACGCCTTCCGGGAGCTGCATGCGCGCGGGCTGAAGGGTGTGGGGCTCGGAGTGGACGCTGAGAGCTTGACGGGCGCGACCCGTCTCTACGAACGTGTCGGCATGCGTGTGGTCTCCCGCGGCGACACCTACGAGCTGGAGGTACGGTCAGGATGAGCCGCCTGCGTGCGAAGTGCCCCGACTGCCTGACCTTCACCGCGGTTGCGATGGGCCCGGACTACCAGTGCCACAGCTGTGGGCGCGAGTGGGCGTCCGGGCTCGTGCGCGTCCCGCGGGCCTGGGGCGACGGTGGCGAGGCGATGGCCGCTTCGGCGGCGCTGCCGCTGAGCTTCCCGGAAGCGGCCGTGATCGAGGAGCCGACCCTCGGCGAGCAGAACCTCGTCCTCGCGACCGAGTTGCCCGAGCGGCCGGTCGTTCTCGGCGGTTGCTGCTGCTCCCATGTCGGCGCGATCGAGGGGCTCGCCGCGCGGCACGACCGGCTCGCCGTCGTCTGGCTCGACGCGCACGGCGACCTGAACACCGCCGAGACATCCCCGAGCGGGAATCTCTGGGGGATGCCTTTGCGGATGGCGATCGACTCGGGCGCGGTCGATCCCGGCGACGTCGCTCTCATCGGCGCGCGCAATCTCGACCCGCCCGAGGAGGAGTTCATCACCCGCACCGGGATCCACACGAGCGACGACGCGGCGGACCGAGCACTCGACGGCGTGAGCTGCGTGTACGTCGCGCTCGACTGCGACGTCCTCGACGAGGGCGAGGTGCCCTCATTCATGCCGGAGCCGGGCGGGCTTTCGGTGGACGAGGTGGACACGCTCTTCAAGCGCCTGTCCAGGCAGGCCACGGTCGTGGGGGCAGGGCTGACGGGCCTTCGACCGGAACCGCTCAGCATCGGCCCGCTCGAGCGGCTCACAGCGAGCCTGGGTTTGTAACCGGCCCGCCGCTGGGACAGGTCTAACGACAGTCGTGTCCACCCCATGCAACGCGTTCTGGAATCGCCGCACGAACGGCGAGCTCTCACTCGGGCTGCGGCTCCGCGAGAGCTGCAAATAGCTCATGTCCACACCCAGAATCGACGTCTCGATCGAGCACACGAACACGCCGGACCCGGGGGGCAAGCCGCATCCGAATACGTGCCCGGGCTGCCATTCCCACTACCGAGACGAGGAGCTCGACGCGACTCTCTGGGTCTGCGGGCACTGCGGGCATCACTTTCCGATGCGGGCGCAGACGCGGATCGCCTCGCTGGCCGACGAGGGGACGTTTGTCGAGGAGGCGGCCGACGTGCGCTCCGAGGACCCGCTCGAGTTCTTCGACCTTCGTCCCTACACCGAGCGGCTTGCGGAGGCCGAGATGTCGACCGGGCTCGGCGAGGCGATCGTCACCGGGCGGGTGGAGATCGACGGGAACGGCGCCGAGCTGGCGGTGATGGACTTCAAGTTCATGGGTGGCTCGATGGGGAGCGCGGTCGGCGAGAAGTTCGCCCGCGCGTGCGACAGCGCAGCCGAGCGCGGGGTGCCGCTGGTGTCCGTGTCGGCGTCGGGTGGCGCGCGCATGCAGGAGGGGATCCTTGCGTTGATGCAGCTGCCGAAGACCGTTGTCGCAGTCGAGGAGCTGCACGAGGCGAAGCAGCCGCTCGTGAGCGTGCTCGCGCATCCGACCACGGGCGGCGTGCTCGCAAGCTTCGCCACGCTCGGCGACGTGATCGTGGCCGAGCCCGGCGCGCTGATGTCCTTTGCCGGCCCGCGTGTCGTCCAGCAGACGACCCGCGAGAAGCTTCCCGCCGACTTCGGCCTTGCCGAGTCGAATCTGCGCTTCGGCCACATCGACGCGGTCGTCCCGCGGCCCGAGCTGAAGAGCTACGTCGCCCGCGTCCTTCGGCTCTTCACCGATGGCCGGTGAAGCCGAGCTCCGCCTGCGTGAGCGGCTGGCGAAGCTGCGCAGTCTGAGCCTTCCCGGCGGGGCGCGGCTCTCCGACGAGCTCGAGCGCCTCGAGCGGCAGCTCGAGAAGCTGACCGCGGAGCCGAGCGGCGAGGAGATCTGGCGCTCGGTCGAGCTCGCGCGCCACCAGGATCGGCCGTACACGCTCGACTACGTGAACCGGATCTTCGACGACTTCCTCGAGCTGCACGGCGACCGGGGGCGCGCGGACGACCCGGCGGTCGTGGCCGGGCTCGCGCGCTTCGACGGCCGGACGGTCGCCATCGTCGGCCAGCAGAAGGGACGGGACATCAAGGAGCGCACGTCGCGGAACTTCGGCATGCCGTATCCGGAGGGGTACCGCAAGGCCATGCGCACGATGGAGCTTGCGGAGCGCTTCGGGTTCCCGCTGTTCACGTTCGTGGACACGCCGGGCGCCTATCCAGGCGTCGCCGCCGAGCAGCACGGCCAGGGCGGCGCGATCGCACGCTCGCAGGCGACGATGGCGCGCCTCAACGTGCCCACGGTCGCGACGGTGATCGGCGAGGGCGGGTCCGGCGGCGCGATCGCGATCGCGCTCGCCGATCGGGTGCTCATGTCGGAGAACGCGATCTACTCCGTGATCTCGCCGGAGGGGTGCGCGGCGATCCTCTGGCGCGACGCTTCGCAGGCCCAGAAGGCGGCCGCGGCGTTCAAGCCGGACGCGGCCCACTGCCTCGAGCTCGGCGTGATCGACGGCATCGTGCCTGAACCTCCGCAGGGCGCTCACGCCGACCACGACGAGGCCGCCCGGCTGCTCGGCGAGTCGCTTCGGGACGCTCTGGAGCAGGTCGAGGGGGTGCCGACGGATGAGTTGCGGCGAGGTCGGCGGGCCAAGTTCCGAGCTTTGGGCGTATTTGCGTAGATTTACTAAGATTTTCGCGCCGATTCGAGTAGGTTCCACAGCAGTGTGAGCGGAGAAATCGCTGCTCAGGTGGAGATCAAGTTGTCCGATGTGGCGAGACTTCTCCACATCGTCCACAGGGTTATCCACCAGTGAATCCATTGGAAGTCCTGCAAACGGCGAGGTTTCCGCGGGTCGATTCCGCGGGTAGACGATCCGGATAGTGGCGCATTCGATCTGGACCGGAACCATCTCGTTTGGCCTCGTGTCCGTGCCGGTGCAGATGTTTCCCGCGACCGAGTCGAAGGAGCTGAAGTTCCACTTCCTCACGAAGGCGGACCTGCAGCCGATCGGCTACGACAAGGTCCGGAAGGACACCGGCAAGCACGTCGATCCGGACGACATCGTGCGTGGCTTCGAGATCGAGAAGGGCAATTACGTCGAGCTGACCGTCGAGGATCTCGACCGCCTCGACGTCGAGCTGACGCGCTCGATCGACATCTGCGACTTCGTCGACCTGGACGAGATCGACCCGATCTACTTCCGCAAGGCGTACTACCTCCTGCCGCAGGAAGGGGCCGAGAAGCCGTACCGGCTCCTGCAGAAGGCGCTGGCCGAGACGGGCAAAGTGGGAATCGCCAAGGTCGTCATCCGCAAGAAGCAGCATCTCGCGGCGCTCCGCCCCTACGAGGACATCCTGCTGCTCGAGACGATGTACTTCGCAGACGAGGTCCGGAAGCCCGAGTCGGTCGACGGCAAGGACAGGCTCTCGCCGGCGGAGCTGCAGATGGCGAAGTCGCTCGTCGAGAACCTGAGCGAGCCGTTCAAGGCCGAGAAGTACGACGACACGTATCGCAAGGAGCTGCTCCAGCTCCTGCGCGCGAAGGCGAAGACCGGCACGGTGCCCGTGAAGGAGACCGACGAGGACGAGGGCGAGGTCGTCGACCTGATGGAGGCGCTGCGCGAGTCGGTCGCGCGGACGACGCGCGGCCGGTCTGCGCCGAAGAAGCGCAACGCACCGACCCGCGAGAAGAAATCCGCGGCCTAGGGTGGCCACCCAAAAGCTTCGCGACTACAAGCGCAAACGCGATCCCAAGCAGACTCCCGAGCCCTTCACCGGCAAGAAGAAGCGCAAGCAGCCGATCTTCGTCGTCCAGCGCCACGACGCGCGGCGCCTCCACTACGACTTCCGCCTCGAGGTCGACGGCGCGCTCGCGAGCTGGGCCGTGCCGAAGGGCGTCCCGCTCGAGCCCGGGCAGCGCGTGCTCGCCGTCCACGTCGAGGACCACCCGCTCGACTACGCGACCTTCGAGGGTGAGATCCCGAAAGGGAACTACGGCGCCGGCACCGTCGAGATCTGGGACAACGGGACGTACGAGCTCGTGGAGGCGAAGCGCGACGGCGGCCTGACGGTCCGCCTGCACGGAAAGCGGCTCGAGGGGACGTGGACCCTCGTGCCCGCGCACCTGGATGGCAAGGAGCAAAACTGGCTGCTCCTCCGCAAGCGCGACGAGGCGAAGAGCGAGCCCGCGAAGAGAGTCGACTACCGGCCGATGCTCGCGACGCTCGCGGGCGACGTTCCGAAGGGCGAGGGCTGGCTGCACGAAGTCAAGTGGGACGGCTACCGGGCGATCGTCCGGCTGGCCGGAGGCGAGGCCACGCTGACGAGCCGAAACGGCAACGACCTGACCGCGCGCTTCCCGACCGTGGCGAAAGGAGTCGAGCAGGGGGTCAAGACGCCCGACTGCGTCCTCGACGGCGAGGTCTGTGCGCTCGACGAGAACGGACGCGCGAGCTTCTCGGCCATGCAGCAGGGCAAGGCGGGAACGCCGCTCGTCCTCTACGGGTTCGACCTGCTCGAGGTTGAGGGCGAGCCCGTCATCGATCTGCCGCTGACGAAGCGCCGGAAGAAGCTGGAGTCGTTGCTCGACAAGCGCAACCGCACAGTCCGCTTCTCCGAGAGCTTCGACGACGGTGAGGCGCTGTACGCCGCCGCCGTCGAGCAGGGGATCGAGGGCATCGTCTCCAAGCGCGCAGAGTCGCGCTACCTCCCCGGCCGGCGCAGCCGTGACTGGCAGAAGGTCAAGACCCACGGCCGGCAGGAGTTCGTGATCGCCGGCTACACGAAGGGCCAGGGGAGCCGGCAGTCCGGGTTCGGCTCGCTCGCCCTCGGCGTCTGGGAGGGTGACGAGCTCCGCTACGTGGGCAACGTGGGCACCGGCTTCACCGCCGCCGAGGTCGAGCGCGTGCTCGGGAAGCTCAAGCCGCTGCGGCGGAAGGACACGCCTTTTCGCGAGGTGCCGAAGATGCCCAAGGTGCGGAAGGGCGACGTCGTCTGGGTAAAGCCGAAGCTCGTGGCCGAGGTCGAGTTTGTCGAGTGGACGCACGACGGCCGCCTGCGCGCGCCGTCGTACCAGGGCCTGCGCGAGGACAAAACGCCGGTCGAGGTCCAGCGCGAGGACCCGCTCGACCGCGGCGTCCACAGCGGCGAGCGCGAGCTCAAGCTCACGAATCTCGACAAGCCCTACTTCCCGAAGGAACGGATTACGAAGGGCGACCTGATCGAGTACTACCGAGCCGTCGCACCCGTCCTCGTCCCGCACCTGCGCGACCGGCCGTTCACGATGATCCGCTATCCCGACGGGATCGAGGGCGGCCACTTCTTCCAAAAGGACGCCCCGAAGCATCTACCGGACTGGATCCCGACCTTCCGCACACAGGTCTCGACGCGGGCGGCCCCGCGGCAGAAGAAGTGGGTGAACTTTGCACTGGTGAACGAGGAGGCGGCCCTGCGCTGGATGGTCAATGCGGGCTGCATCGACATGAACGCGTGGTATTCGCGCGTCGACCGGCCCGACCGGCCCGACTTCGTCCTCTTCGACCTCGACCCCTCGCCGGACGTTGGCTTCCGCGAGACCGTGCAGGTCGCGCTGCTCGTGAAGGAGGTGCTCGACGCGCTCGGGCTGGTCGGGTTCGCGAAGACGTCGAGCGCCGACGGGATGCACGTGCTCGTCCCCGTCGAGCGGCGCTATACCTTCGACGACACGCGCGAGTTCGCGGAGATCGTCGCCTCCGCGCTCGCTCGCACGCACCGCGGCCTCGTGACGACCGAGTGGACGAAGGCGAAGCGCCGCGGCGTCCTCATCGACTCGAACCAGAACGGGGAGGGCAAGACGATTGCGTCGGTCTATTCAGTGCGTCCACGGCCCGGGGCTCCTGTCTCGACACCGCTGCGCTGGGAGGAGGTCACGGAGGACCTCGACCCGCGCGCGTTCACGATGGAGGTCGTGCTCGATCGCGTGCGCGAGCACGGCGACCTCCTCGAGGGCGTGCTGAACACGAAGCAGCGCCTCGATCGCGCACTCAAAGCCCTGCGCTGAGCTGCCCGACCCCGAAGAGGTGCACGCAGGGGGCCAGACCCTCGATTTCGACCGGGATCGGGCTTCGCCAGTTGGCCCGGTCGATCCGCAGGTCGAGATGGGGGACGGGCGTTCCTCGCGGCGACATTTCGCCGCGCCCGACGATTCGATAGCCGAGCTTCTCCGAGACTCGCCTGGACGCGACGTTGACGTCCATCGCCCCCGACGTGGCCGCGACCGCGCTGAGTCCGCGGAATGCAAGCTCGAGAACCGCGGCGCGCATCTCGGTCCCGTAGCCCTGACCCTGGAAGCGGCTCCCGAGCCACGAGCCGGTCCCGACCGTGCGGGAACGCGGAAAGTCCGCACCGTGCAGCGTCTGAACGCCGGCGAGTCGTCCCTCGGCCCAGACGCCGAGATTCAGGTTCCATTCCTCCGGCTGCCACTCCGCGAGCTGGGCCTCCAGGAAGTCCACCACGAAGCCTTCCGAATACGGCTCGTCCGTCCACGCGACGCCGAACGGCATCTCTTCCGGCGGATGGATCCCGGCGTGGGCGACGTCCCGCAGCTCGACCAGCTCGTCATGCGTCGGCAGGCGCAGCTCGACCCGTGGCGTGCGCAGCCGGAGGCCGTAGAGCAGCTCGATCACGGAGCGCGCAGGAATGAGTAGAAGCGGCCGACCGGGTCGAAGCCGAGCTTGCCGTAGAGCTGCTGCGGCCAGTCGTTCGCTGCAGCGACGAGGAACACGAGGTCGTGTCCGCCGGCGCGAGCCTCGGCGAGTGCGCGCAGGACGACGGCGCCGGCCAGTCCCTTGCCGCGATGCCTCGGCAACGTCGTCACGTCCTCGATCTGAGCGGTGCGGCCGTCTTCGTAGAGCTCGCAGTAGCTCGCGGGCTCTCCGCCGACGTGAGCCGCAAACCAGCGGATCGATGTCGCCTCCGCCCTGAGCTGCTTGCCGATCAGTAGCTGGCGGACCGTCTCGGGATCCCTGCTCCACGAGTCTCCGCGCGCCGCGGCCGTGCGAGCGGACCGAAGTGCCTGCTCGCTCACCTCGGCGACGGTTGAGAGATCCGGCGCGCGATCGGGCTCGCGGCGGTGCGCCATCACGATCAGCGGCTGCGTCTGCCAGCCGAGGCTCGTGAACCCGGGAGCCAGGCGCTCGGCAACCGCGGCGTCGTCCACGGTGATCTTGCGGTGGAGGAGGCCCGCGCCGCCCTGCACTGCGTCGGCCTCGCGCGCAAGATCGATCGCGCTCGCTCCGTCCGCCGACTCGAGTCGCAGGGTGTTCCAGTCCCACAGCCGCGGCAGGGAGCGGTTGAAGAGCGCCGTCCCGTACCGGAAGGGCACCGCCTCCCGCGCTCGTCGGTCCTCGAAGGCCCGGACGAAGGCGGCGATCCTGTCGAGGTCACTCGTCACCTAGCCTCCCGCGGCCGAGCATTCCCAGCTCCGCGATGTCCCGCCGGAAGAGGAGCGACGTTGTCCAATCGGTGACGACGCGGAGCTTCCTCGAAACGAGCGGCAGCTGGTAGAGGTGGTACGTCCGAGTGATCCACCACCCCGGGAAGCCACGCAGGCGCACGCCGAGCACTTCCGCGATGCCCTTGTAGCGACCGAGCGTCGCGACCTGGCCGAGCATCCGATAGCGGTACGGCTTCGGCTCGCCGTGGAGGTTTTTCGCGAGCCGGCGCGCCTGTCGCAGCGCGTGCTGGCAGGTGGGCGGATCGGGCTGTCCGGGAGTCGCCTGGTTCGGCACTCGTGCGCCATCGCCGAGGGCCCAGACGTTCTGCATTCCCTGGACGCGCAGCGTCTTGTCGACGACGACCCGGCCGCGCTCGTCGAGCGGCAGGCCGAACTCACCGAGCAACGGATGCGCCTTCACGCCGGCCGTCCAGACCACCGTGTGCGTCAGGAGCTTCTCGCCGTCCGAGAGCGTTGCGGCATGGGGCTCGACTCGGTCGAGAGTCGTTCCCGTGCGGATGTCGACGCCGCGGCGCGCCAGCTGGGCGGCGGCGTAGTCGCCGAGGCGAGTTGGGACCTCGGGGAGGATCTTGGCCGCCGCGTCGACGAGCACCCAGTGCTGCGGTACGTCGCGTAGCGCCGGGTAGTAGCGCAGCGCGTCGCGGACCAGGTCCGAGAGCTCGGCGAGCGCCTCGACCCCCGCGTACCCCGCGCCGACGAACACGAACGTCAGCTCGCGTCGCCGGTGAGCGTCGTTGGGTGCGGTCGAGGCGGCCTCGAGCCTGCGCAGGATGTGGTTGCGGAGGTAAATCGCGTCCGCAAGTGACTTGAACCCAAGCGCGTGCTCGGCGAGTCCGGGAATCGGCAGCGTGCGCGAGATCGCGCCGAGTGCCACGACGAGGGTCTCGTAGCGGATGTTGAGCAGTTCCTCCTCGGTCTCGACCTGGACGAGCGCGCGGTCGTGGTCGAGCCGCGTCGCCCGGCCGAGCACGAACTCCGCCTGCGGGCACATCATTCGCAGCGGGACGACCGTGTGGCGCGGCTCGAGCGTCCCGGAGGCCGCTTCCGGCAGCATCGGCGTGTAGAGCATGAAGTTCTCGGGCGAGACGATCGTCGAACCGCGCTTGCCGAGCAGACGCGCGACGTAGCCGCCGGCGAAGCCGCCCCCGAGGACGAGGGTTCCACCGGCTGCGACCCGTTCGGGAGGCACCGTCCTATCCTGACGACCCCGAGCGCCGCCGGTGACCTTCGACTCTTGTGTCGCCGGCGGGTTAAGGTCACCGTGTGCGCAGGATTGTCCTGACGGCCGGTCTCCTCGTGCTCGCCGTCGTCCCTGCGGCCGGCGCGAGGCTCGACACCGGCGCGGCGCCTCCGTTTCCGGTCTCGATCCTCCAGGGCAAGCCGATTCCAGTCCAGGCGAACGTCCTCGTGAACGGAAAGGTCACCTGGCGCAACCGCGACCGCACCGCCCGCAGGGTGAAGAGCGACACTAATGCGTGGGCCGCGTTCACGCTTCGCCCCGGTCGAAGCAAGACCGTCACGTTCAGGCGGCGCGGCTGCTTCCGCTACAAGGTCGACGGCAGGGCCCGTGGCGCCGTGGCCGTTGCGACCGCCTGCGCCGGCGGCGGGGGTGGTGGCGGGTCGAGCGCCACCGTCATCTACCGTTACGACGTAGCGCTCGTCGGCCACGTCAAGGAGACGCAGACCACCACGGGCGAAAGAAGCGACCTGAATGGGACGCTGACACTCGCTCTCGACTGGCGGGGCACGTTCACCAACGTCGCGGTCAAGAAGTACACGCTCGGCACTACGTTGCTCATCGGGATGAACACAGGCTTGTTCGCGAGCGGGACGATGAGCGGAACGCACGACTTCTCGGACTCGCGAGGACCCAACGTCGGGCCGTGTCAGGGCCGAGTGACGATTCCCCAGTCAGGGGCCCGTTTCTTCGTGATCGGCAATCGCTTCCCCGCCACTCCCTCGAGCGAGTTCATCCTCGCGGCGCAGATGCTCCTGGAACCGGGCACGGCCATGTTCACCCGGATCTACGCCGCGCAGGAGGGCGCTTGCAAGGGGTTCAGCAAGGGGCTGCCGGACTTCCCCTTCGAGGAGAAGGACGTTCAGGGACTCACCGTCTTGCCGTTCGTGGAACTGCTGCAGATGAATGCGGAGCGGCGCGACGGGGCGGGTCGCCTCTGGTTCCCGCTCGACCGGCTCCAGAACGGCCAAGGGTTCACGATCGACACGGGCCTCGTGACGGGCCCGACGCCCTGTGGGGCCACGACGTGTACCTCCGAGGGTCAGCTCAAGATCACGCTGACCCCGCGCCGCTGAGCTGCTTGACGAGATAGACGAGCGTGTCGTCGACCTCGAACGGCTCGCCGCGGAGCATGATCGTCCCGAGGACGCGCTCCGGCTCGAGGCCCGAGTCCTCGAAACCGAGCCGCTTGTAGAGCGCCTGTGCGGCGACGTTTCCAGTCCCGACCGACAGGCTGAGCCGGTCATGGCCCCGCGCTGCCGCCTCGCGCTCTGCCGCCAGCGAGAGCTCAGTCGCGACGCCGCGCCTTCGCGCCTCCTTGGCAACGTAGACGTCTTGGATCTCGGGGACGCCGAGCTTCGTCCCCTCCCACGCGACGTGCGCGTGGCCGACCGGGCGACCCTCGTCCCACGCGATCAAGAACGTGGAGCCTTCGCCGCGCCACTGGTCTAGTCGATTGAGCGGCAACGCGTCGTCGACAACCGGTACTTCGCCGTCCACGAGTGGACGAACGTCGATCACCGGCGGTCGAGCATCCGGCGCAGGAGCGTCAGCGCGCCGCCCTTGTCGAGCATGTCGTTCAGGTTGCCGCACTTCGGGCTCTGAACGCACGAGGGGCAGCCGTGCTCGCACGGGCACCCGGCGAGCATCTTCGCGGTGTCGCCGACCCAGTCCTCGAAGATCTCGAATCCGCGCTGGGTGATCCCGACCCCTCCGG
>JALZOQ010000137.1 GCA_030913835.1 Actinomycetota bacterium
AATCCGAGCCTCGTTTCCTAGAACGTCGCCGACCGCCACCCGCTCGCGATGATGAGGACGATCACGGCGGCGGCGATCAGTCGGTAGATCACGAACGGCGTGTAGTCGTGCCGGCGCACATAGCCGAGCAGGACGTCGATCGCGACGAGTCCCACCGCGGCGGCGGCGAGCGTCCCGACGACGAAGGGCCCGGTTGAGCCGGCGGGCAGGCTGTCGAGCACGACGTGCTTCAGGCCCTTGTAGAGCACGGCGCCGAACGTGATCGGGATCAGCAGCAGGAACGAGAAGCGCGCGGCCGAGTCGCGGTCGAGCTTCGCGAAGCGGCCGGTCGTGATCGTGATGCCAGAGCGCGACACCCCGGGCAGCAGCGAAAGAACCTGTGAGATCCCAATCGCGAACGCAGTGCCGAACCGAAGCTCCGAGATCGTTCGCTCCTGTGGGGATCGGTCGGCCACCCAGAGCAGCACGCCGAAGACCGCGAGGGCGATCGCGATCTGCCACGGCTCGCCCAGCCGTGTCTCGATCGTCGACTCGCCGAAGGCTCCCACGGCCGCGGCGGGGATCGACGCGGCCAGGATGTACCAGGCCATCCGCTCGTCCGCGCCGCGGATCGCGCGGTGCCCGACCGACCGGAACCACGCGCCGACGTAGAGCACCACGTCCCGCCAGAAGTACAGGATCACGGCGACGAGCGTCCCGAGGTGCAGAGCGACGTCGAAGGTCTTGTTGAAGCTCTCGTGTGTCTCCAAGTAATGCCAGTCGCCGATCCACGGGACGAGGATCAGGTGGCCGGACGAGGAGATCGGCAAGAGCTCGGTCGCTCCCTGCACGATCCCGAGTAGAAGCGCCTGCCAGTCCGACAGCCGTCCCGGCGCCTCCCCCACCCGCAAGGCGGCGAGAGCGATCGCGACGAGCAGGCCGACCGCCGCGGTGCTGTACGCGAACCGCCTGCCTCCCGGGACGAGCATCGCGGCAGCCTACAGCCCTCGCGAGTCACCACTTCGCCACGAGAACGTCACGTCATTTCAGCCCATCCGCCGGCGCGAGCGACCGACCATGCAGGCGACATGCGAACTCCGGAAGGGGAGATCGATCAGATGAAAAGCATTTCCAGGAAGTGGACGGCCGTCATGGCCGTCATCGTCTTTGCAGGGTTCGCCGGCGGCGCTCTTGCGGGCGCGGCGAAGCTGAAGGGACGGATCACGGCGGACGGCTCGAGCACAGTCGGCCCGTACACGACGTCCGCGGCCGAAGGCTTCCAGCGCAAGCATTCCGGCGTCCAGGTCACGGTCGGCATCTCCGGCACCGGCGGCGGCTTCGAACGGTTCTGCAACGGCGAGATCGACCTGGCCGACGCCTCACGGCCGATCAAGTCCACGGAATACGCGAAGTGCCGGGAGAAGGGCATCAAGTGGGTCGCGTTCACCGTCGCGAACGACGGGATCGCGATCGTCGTCAACAAGCAGAACACCTGGGCCAACTGCTTGACCGTCGACCAGCTCAAGAAGATCTGGGCCCCAGGCTCGAAGGTCGACAACTGGAAGGACGTCGACGCGAGCTTCCCCGACGTCAAGCTGAAGCTCTACGGCCCGGGAACGGACTCGGGAACGTTCGACTTCTTCACCGAGAAGATCAACGGGAAGTCGAAGTCGAGCCGGTCCGACTACTCCGCGACCGAGAACGACAACATCGCCGTCCAGGGCGTCACGGGCGAGCGTGGCGGGCTGGCGTACTTCGGCCTCTCCTACTTCGAGGCGAACCAGGGCAAGCTGAACCTCGTCAAGGTCAACGACGGCCGGGGCTGCATTGCGCCGAGCAAGAAGACGGTGCAGAACGGCACTTACAAGCCCTTGTCGCGGCCGCTCTTCATCTACTCGAAGCGGACCTCGTTCCGTCGGCCCGAGGTGCGGTCGTTCATCGGCTACATCCTGAACAACGAGCGGGCGATCGCAACCAAGGCGCGATTCGTCTCGCTGACGGACGCCCAACTGAGGAACTCGCGCTCCCACTACCGGCAGGCTCTGAAGCAGGTCAAGTAGCGCGACTGAACCGAACGCGAGCGGGGCGGCACGGTGCCGCCCTCGCCGCGTTCACCAGACAGTCACCATCCATTCACAACTTCTCGACCCACCGCGAAGACATGCCTAGGGAAACTCGGTTCGTGAGCCCGAGAAGCGCGGTAGCACTCGCAGTCATCGCGTTCTGCCTCGCAACGGCGGGCTGCGGACGGTCCGGATCGTCGTCGGACACGACGGGCGGCGGATCGGCTTCCGGGACGATCACCGCCGACGGATCGAGCACGGTCGGTCCCTTCGCCACCGCAGCAGCCGAGCGCTTCCAGCGCGAGAACCCGGACGTTCGTGTCACGGTCGGCATCTCCGGCACGGGCGGCGGCTTCGAGCGTTTCTGCGCCGGCGAGACCGACCTCTCCAACGCCTCGAGACCGATCAAGGACGAGGAGCGCGCACTCTGCGAGAAGAACGGGGTCGACTACAGCGAGGTCCTCGTCGCCAACGACGGCATCGCGATCGTCGTCAACAACGGGAACGACTGGGTGAAATGCCTGACGGTCGAGCAGTTGAAGACGATTTGGGAGCCCGGCTCGAAGGTGCAGAGCTGGAAGGACGTCGACCCGAGCTTCCCCGACGAGCGGCTCAAGCTGTACGGGCCCGGCACCGACTCCGGCACGTTCGACTTCTTCACCGACCAGATCGTCGGCGAAGAGGGCAAGAGCCGTTCCGACTACTCGGCCACGGAGAACGACAACATCATCGCTTCGGGCGTCGCGGGGGACAAAGGCGCCCTCGGATACTTCGGCCTCTCGTACTTCGAGGACAATCAGGACAAGCTCAAGGACGTTCCCGTGAACGGCGGCGCCGGGTGCGTCAAGCCGACACGTGAAACGGTTCAGAACGGGACCTACACGCCGCTTTCGCGCCCGCTCTTCATCTATGTGAAGAAGAGCGCGTTCGCGCGACCCGAGGTCAAGGCGTTCCTCCAGTACATCGTCGACCACGAGCAGGAAATCGCCGACAGCGCCCGCTTCGTCCCGCTCACCCCCGAGCAGAAGAGCAAGGCCGAGGCAGAGCTGAAGAACGCCGGCCAGGGCGCCTAACGTGTCGGCGGTCTCCGCGCGGCCGTCTCTGGCCTCCGCCCGCTTTCGTCCGGGCGAGGCGCTCATTCGGGTGCTGCTCGCTCTCTGCGCCCTGGTCTCCATCCTGACCACGGTCGGGATCATCATCGCGCTGCTCCTGCCCGCGATCGACTTCTTCCGTGAGATCTCGCTCGTGGAGTTCTTCACCGGGCGCGAGTGGGCGCCGCTCTTCGAGCCCGCTCATTTCGGAATCCTGCCGCTCGCGGTCGGCACGCTCTCCGTCACCTTCTGGGCCGTCCTCGTCGCCGTGCCGTTCGGCCTGGGGGCCGCGATCTACATGAGCGAGTACGCGTCGCCGCGTGCGCGGAAGATCCTCAAGCCCGCCCTCGAGATCCTGGCCGGCATTCCCACGGTCGTCTTCGGCTACTTCGCCCTGACCTTCGTGACGCCTCTCCTCCGCGACATCGGGATCCACGTGGACATCTTCAACGTGCTCTCCGCCGGTCTGGTGATGGGCGTGATGCTGATTCCCACCGTGGCATCGCTCTCGGAGGACGCGATGCAAGCCGTGCCGAACTCGCTCCGCTTCGGTGCCTATGCGCTCGGCAGCCGCAAGATGACCGTGGCGACCCGCGTCGTCGTCCCGGCTGCGATCTCAGGCGTGATCGCGTCGTTCGTGCTCGCGATCTCGCGTGCGATTGGCGAGACGATGATCGTGCTGATCGCAGCGGGCCAGCAGCCGACGCTCAGCTTCGATCCGCGGCGCACGGTCGAGACGATGACGGCGTTCATCGCCGCGACCGGGAACGGCGACGTCCCGCGCGGCTCGGTCGAGTACAAGACGATCTTCGCGGTCGGGCTGACGCTCTTCGCGGCGACGCTCGTGATGAACCTCGTCGCCGTGCGGCTCGTGCGGCGCTTCCGGGAGGTGTACGAGTGAGAGAGCGGCTTTTCCGGGCAGCGTTGCTCGTCTCGCTCGCCGTCGCGTTCGCGACGCTCGGCGCGCTGCTGGTGCAGGTCGTCATGGACGGCGCCAAGTTCCTCGACTGGCAGCTCCTGAGCGGCGTTCCCTCGAGCGATCCGCAGCTGGCAGGCGCGCGTCCGGCGATTCTCGCGACGATCGAGATGGGCGTGTTACTGCTCCTTTTCGTCGTGCCGGTCGGCGTCGGCACCGCCATCTATCTCGAGGAGTACGCGAACAAGGAGCGCTGGTACAACCGCTTGCTCGAGATCAACATCGCGAACCTCGCGGCCGTCCCCTCGATCGTCTACGGGATTCTCGGTCTCGCGTTCCTCGTGCGGGGGCTCGGCCTCGGGCGGGTGCTCCTCGCCGGCGCGATGATCCTCACCCTGCTCGTCCTGCCGACGGTGATCATCGCGGCGCGGGAGGCCATCCGCGCGGTGCCGGGGTCGATCCGCCAGGGCGCATACGCACTCGGAGCGACCCGCTGGCAGGTCGTGTGGCGGCAGGTGCTGCCCTCGGCGCTGCCGGGGATCGCGACTGGGTCGATCCTGGCGCTGTCGCGCGCGCTCGGCGAGACGGCGCCGCTGATCATGATCGGCGCGCTGACGTTCGTCTCGTTCAACCCAACGCTGATGGGGCCGTTCACCGCGCTGCCCGTCCAGATCTACGACTGGATCTCGCAGTCCGACCAGGACTTCCGGCTGCTTGCCGCGGCGGCGATCGTCGTGCTGCTCGCAATCTTGCTCACGCTGAACGGCTTCGCGATCTGGCTCCGCAACCGCTACCAGAAGAGATGGTGACCATGAACGAGGCGGCACCCTCCGCCGAGCGCCCCCCTGTCAGAATCCCCGACGTGGGCATGACTGCCGTGGAACCACGAGAGCTTCCTGCGGAGGGCCTCCGCGAGGTCGTCTTCGACGTCGACGACCTGACCGTTTCGTACGACGGCGACCCCGCTCTGGCCGGGGTCACGATGAAGATCTACAAGAACCTGATCACCGCCATCATCGGGCCCTCGGGGTGCGGTAAGAGCACGTACATCCGCTGCTTCAACCGCATGAACGACTTGATCCCCGCGGCTCGGATCGACGGGACGATCGCCTACCACGGGGAAGATCTCTACGGTCCCGACGTCGACCCGGTCGAGGTGCGGAAGCGGATCGGCATGGTCTTCCAGAAGCCGAATCCGTTCCCGAAGTCGATCTACGACAACGTCGCGTTCGGGCCCCGCGTTCTCGGCCTACGCGACCGGATGGACGAGCGCGTCGAGCAGGCGCTCACGCAGGCTGCGATCTGGGACGAGGTCAAGGACCGGCTGAAGGCGAACGCGTTGTCTCTCTCGGGCGGGCAACAACAGCGCCTCTGCATCGCGCGGGCCCTCGCCGTCGAGCCCGAGGTGATCCTGATGGACGAGCCCGCTTCCTCCCTCGACCCGATCGCCACCACGCGGATCGAGGACCTGATGCACGAGCTGAAGCGCAACTACACGATCGTGATCGTCACCCACAACATGCAGCAGGCGGCGCGCGTCGCCGACATGACGGGGTTCTTCAGCGTCTCGAAGGGCGACGAAGGTCAGCGGACCGGCATCCTCGTCGAGTACGACCAGACGCTGAAGATCTTCACGCAACCCGGGGACAAGCGCACGGAGGACTACGTCACGGGGCGGTTCGGATGAGGATCACGCTTCAGCAGGAGCTCGACTACCTCGAGACGACGATGCAGCATGAGGGCGACCTCGTACTGCGCTCGCTCCGAGGCGCCATCAACGCGTTCCAGCGCCAGGAGGTCGAGCTAGCCGAGGAGGTGATCGCCTTCGACGACGACATCGACCGGACCTACCTGTCGATCGAGGAGGGCATCCATGCGCTGCTCGCGCGCCAGACGCCGGTCGCGGTCGACCTCAGGCTCGCGCTGGCGATCCTCCACGACAACCTCCATCTGGAGCGCATGGGCGACTACTGCGTGACGATCGCGAAGCTGACGAAGCTGACCTCGAACCTGCCGCCCGACGATCGGCTGCTCGAGGGCTTCGAGGAGATGGGCTCGCGTGCCGAGGAGATGATTCGCGTCGCGCTCGACTCGTTTACGAGGCGCGATCTCGCCCTGGCGGAGTCGCTGGTCGACCTCGACGAGCTGATCGACCGGGCGAACCGGCGCGTCGTCCAGCACGTGCTCGAGCTGGCCAGCGATCCATCGACGCTCGAGTGGGGGCTGCGAATGATCACCGTCTCGCGCTGTCTCGAGCGGATCGGCGACCACGCCGTGGACATGGGTGAACGCACGGCCTACCTCGTCTCCGGAGAGTTCCGCGAGTTCACGGACGCGTCGCACCCGAGCGACGACCCGCTCGGCGACACGAGCTAGGATGGCTTGGTGGGACGTCGCCCGGCGGCACAGACGACGTTTCGCCAAGCCATCCTAATGAGTCGCGTCCTCTTCGTGTGCCTGCACAACGCCGGGCGCTCGCAGATGAGCCGGGCGCTGTTCGAGAGAGCCGTGGCGGGCCGGCATGAGGCTGAATCGGCGGGGACTGAGCCGGCCGACCGGATCCATCCCGAGGTCGTGGCCGTCATGCGTGAGGTCGGCATCGACCTCGACGGCCGGACGCCGCGCAAGCTGACGCAGGAGCTCGCCGAGTGGGCCGACGTGGTCGTCACGATGGGGTGCGGGGACGCCTGTCCGTACATTCCCGGCAAGCGGTACGTCGACTGGGACCTGCCCGATCCGAAGGGCAGACCGCTGGGCGAGGTGCGGTCGCTCCGCGACGACATCGAGCGGCGCGTCTTCGAGCTGGTACGCGAGGTCGACACGGTCGTTCCCGCCTGACCGGCCGGGGCTTACCCCGCTGGTGCAGGGGATTCTCTAGAGCCTGGCGCGAATCGTCGGCATACTGATCGGATGAACGAGGACTCCTGGCCTTCTCGCGACGAGCCCGCTGCGCGCGCTCCTCTGCCGCGGGTCGAGGATCTGCCCATCGCCGAGCAGGGGTACGACCGCGACGCGGTGCAGGGCGCGTTCGACGCGTTCTACCGGCACACGGCCCAGCTCGACGCGACCCTGCGGACGCTCGAGACCGTCGACACTTTCACGCGGCAGGCCGCTGAGCTCCGCGCCGACCTGCGCACGCTGCGCTCGGCGGGTCTCGGGCCGCAGGCCTGGTCCTCTCCGTACTCCGCTCCGGCGTCCGAGCGCGTGGGCATCTCTCCGGCCGTCCCGCGGATCGTCGCCGAGCTGGTCTTCGTCGCAGCGGTGCCGATCGTCGCCGGGCTGGTTGGGAACTTCGACAGCACCGTCGTCCTGGCGGTGACGCTTGCCGCGTGGGCTTTGATGCTGCTGATCGAGTACACGGCCTATCGC
>JALZOQ010000311.1 GCA_030913835.1 Actinomycetota bacterium
CGGCGACGTCGCCGCCTGGTACGGCCGCGCGGACGTGCTCGTCCATCCGGCGCGCTGGGAGGGCTTCGGCCTCGCTCTGCTCGAGGCGATGCTGTCAAGCCTCCCTGTCGTGGCCAGCCGCGTCAGCTCCGTCCCCGAGCTGGTCGTCGACGGCGAGACCGGCGTGCTCGTCGAGCCGGACGACGCCGCCGGGCTCTCGGCCGGCATCCTCACCGCGCTCGATCGCGCGGAGGCCCTAGGCGCAGCCGGACGAGCCCGGGCACACGCGGAGTTCTCGGTCGAGCGGATGGCACGGCGGACGGTCGCCGTCTACGAGCAGGTGACATGAGCCGGGTGGCGCTCGCGGCTCTGGTCGGCAGCGCGGTGTTCGTCGCCTCCTGCTCGCTCCCGAACGCCGGCCTCTTCGACCGCGGGCAGGTCGGCGACACCCCGCAGTACCGCACCGAGGGCAACGCGTTCCTGCGTGGTTCACCAGCCCTATCGTGATGCGATCGCGCGAGCGCCACGCGTCGCGTGGGCCTTCGGCGCCGACAGCTCCGGAGAGTCCGCACGCGCGGCCCGGCTCACCGCTGCAGGCTACCGGCGGGCGATCGCCGGGGACTCGGCGCTGTGGATCCTGCCGCGCGCCCAGTCGACGACTCCGAGCGCGCCGGCGGCCCAGAGCACGAACAGCGGCGGCAGGCTCGCGAAGATGAAGCGCGGGTGCTCCCAGGTGACGCGGTAGAAGCTGTAGAAGACGGCCGGCGCGAGCGCCCAGGCGACGAGGATCCCGGAGGCTCTCCCAGCCCGCAGCAGCAAGGCGCCGAGCGCGGCCAGAGGAACCAGCAGCACCAGGAGCCGGGGCGTGAACAGCAGCGAGTCCGTCCAGCTCGAGAGGACGTACGAGCCCGAGAACGGGTCGCGCGGCCAGGAGTTCGGGTTGTCGAAGAGCGACGCGTACCCGAGCGGCCAGTAGACCGCGATGAGCGGCAGGAACGACACGGCTCCAGCGAGGTACGGCGCGACGGGGCGGCGCACGAGCAGGACAACAGCGAGCCCGAGCGCGACCAGCAGGCCGTCGGTGAGCTTCACCACGGTCGCGAAGCTGAGCGCGATGCCGGTGACCGCGCTGCGGACGGGTGTCGCTCGCGGCGAGAGCAAGAGCGCGAGCGCCGCGGTGAGCAGGGCCGTCGAGAGCGGCTCGGTGTACATCACGAGCCCGGCGTCCACCGTCCACGTCCCGTTCTCCCAGGCGCTCGAGCCCGCGATCGTGCCGGTCAGAAGCGGCCAGAGGGCGAAGAGCGCAGCCGCCGTGAGCCCGAGCGCGCGCCGCCCGGTCGCGTGAACCCCGACGAAGTAGGTCGCGACGACGGTCACGACGTTCGCGGCCAGCGACAGGACGAGCCCGAACGCGAAGGCGATGTCTGCGTCGAGCGGCCCGCCGAGCCCGCGGTACGGGAGCATCGGCAGGCTCCAGACCAGCGGCCAGCCGAACACCGCGGCGCCGCTCTCGTTCATCTGGCTCACAGCGGCGCAGACGAGCAGGCCGAACGCTCCCGCACCGACGGCGAGCACGTACGCGCGCCGGTCCGGCCGCTGACGCCACATCCAGACAAGCAGAACCGCCACGGCGACCGTAGCCAGGGCGAGCAGAGCGACGAGCGGCGCGCCAAGCCGTCCCCAGGAGGCGAGGAACTCGCGCGTCGCCGCGTAGAAGCCCGACCCGTCGCCGGTGGTCGCGACGTAGTCGTAGCGTGGGAGAGCCGGCAGCTTGGACCCAGACGCCGCGAGTGCGGCGAGCGGCACAACGACCCGCACCGCGGCGAGCGCGGCGAGCGCGGCCACCGTGGTCCGGACGGTCACGAACTCCGCGTCAGCGCGACCACGGGCATCAGGCGGGCCATCCGCGCCTGGTATTCGTCGAAGGACGGGTCGCGATCCGCCTGCCGCCGGAACAGCTCGTCGCGCTCGTGCCCTTCGAGCACCGCCGCCGTGGCCGGGAACGACCCGGAACCGACCTCGACGACGACCTCCGGGTTAGCCCGGACGTTGTGGTACCAGCCCGGGTTGTTCGGCGCGCCGCCGTTCGACCCGAAGACGACGAAGTGCTCGCCGTCCGCGAGGTAGATCACCGGCGTCGTGTGCGTGCGGCCGGTCTTCGCGCCGGTTGTCGTGAGGAGCAGAAGGGTCTTGCCCTCGAAGTAGCCGCCGACCTTACCCTCGTTCGCCCGGAACTCCTCGATGATCTGCGCGTTCCGCTCCAACTCGGTCGACATCGCGGGCGACTCTACCGCGCCCGCCGCGAGCGCTCAGGCCGGGGTAGGCAGCCCTTCGATCGCGGTCAGCGCGCGCTGCATCTCGTCCTCGTCGAGCGCGACGTCCTCGAGCTTGCCCGCGAAGTAGTTGTCGTACGCGGCCATGTCGAAGTGACCGTGACCCGAGAGGTTGAAGAGGATCGTTCGCTCCTCGCCCGCCTCGTCCGCCGCCTTAGCCGCCTGCAGCGCACCGTGAATCGCGTGCGAGGCCTCGGGCGCAGGCAGGATCCCCTCGGTCCCCGCGAAGAGGACCGCGGACGCGAACACGTCGTTCTGGAGGTAGGCCTCCGCACGGATCAGTCCGTCGAGCACGAGCTGGGAGATCAGCGGCGCGACGCCGTGGTAGCGGAGCCCGCCGGCGTGGATCGGCGCCGGGATGAAGTCGTGCCCGAGCGTGTGCATGGGCACGAGTGGCGTCAACTGCGCCGTGTCCCCGAAGTCGTACGCGAAGTGGCCGCGCGTGAGCGTCGGGCAGGCGGCCGGCTCGCAGGCGAGGACGTCGATGTCCCGACCGGCGATCTTCTCGCGCAGGAACGGGAAGGCGAGGCCTGCGAAGTTCGACCCGCCACCGACGCAGCCGATCACGACGTCGGGGAACGCGTCGGCGAGCTCCATCTGCGCGAGCGCCTCCTGGCCGATCACGGTCTGGTGCAGGAGGACGTGGTTGAGGACGGATCCGAGCGAGTAGGCGGTGTCGTCGCGCTGGGCCGCGTCCTCGACCGCCTCGGAGATCGCGATTCCGAGGCTGCCGGGCGAGTCGGGATGCTCCTCGAGGACCGTGCGGCCCGACTGCGTGTCTTGCGAGGGGCTCGGCACGATCTCCGCGCCCCAGGCCTGGATCATCGAGCGCCGGAACGGCTTTTGGTCGTACGAGATCCGAACCATGTAGACCTTGCACTCGAGCCCGATCAGCTTGCAGGCGAACGAGAGCGCGCTTCCCCACTGGCCCGCGCCGGTCTCCGTCGAAAGGCGCGTCCGGCCCTCCCGCTTGTTGTAGAAAGCCTGCGCGACCGCGGTGTTGGGCTTGTGGCTTCCCGCAGGGCTGACGCCCTCGTACTTGTAGAAGATGCGCGAGCGCGTGCCGATCTCTGCCTCGAGCCGGTGCGCGCGGTACAGAGGCGTCGGCCGCCAGAGGCGGTAGATGTCGAGCACCTCTTCGGGGATGGCGATCTCCGCGTCCTCGCTCACCTCCTGGCCGATGAGCTCCATCGGGAACAAGGGGGCGAGATCCTCCGGTCCGACCGGCTGCCCGGTGCCCGGATGCAGCACGGGCTGCGGGGCCGTGGGCATGTCGGAGCGGATGTTGTACCAGCTGCGCGGGAGCTGTGATTCGTCGAGGACGAACTTGGTCTGCGACCCGGCGCCTGCGCGCGTCTGCACGCTGCGAGCATAGTCCGTCAGCGGCGGCGATGCACCTCGCGCCGCGCTCAGCGCAAGTCGTCGACGGCCGACAATCCGACCAGATCGTCGGGACGCACGGGAACTCGCACAAGGGGTCGGCCGGTGGCGGCGCGGAGCGCCGCGACGATGGCTGCGGTCGAGACAACGGTCGGCGGCTCCCCGACGCCCTTGACGCCGTACGGCGCGCTGGGCTCCGGGACCTCGACGAGCACGGATTCGACTGGCGGCATGTCCAGCGCCGTGGGGATCAGGTAGTCCGTGAAGCTCGCGTTCGTGATCAGACCGCCCTGTGTCTTGACCTCCTCCATGAGCGCAAGCCCGAGCCCTTGCGCGGTACCGCCCTCGATCTGGCCTTCGACGGCCTGAGGGTTGATCGCGGCGCCGACATCCTGTGCCGTTCCAATCCAGACGATGCGCGTCAGTCCGAGCTCGATGTCGACCTCCGCGACGACACGCATCGCGGCGCAGGCGAAGGCGACGTGGGAACGCTCGCCGGTCGTCTGGCCGGTCTCGGGGTCGAGGGGGCTCGTCCGCGGGTGGCGGTAGATCCGCTCGATGTCGACCTCGTCCCCGGTTCGCTGCTGCTCCTCGAGCGCGGCCCGGCAGGCGAGCTGCACTGCGCCGGCGGCCATCCACGTCATCCGCGAGGCCGATGTGGATCCGGCGGAGCCGACGGACGCGGTCGTGTTCGGCGCCAGAACCACCTGATCGGTCCCGAGCTCGG
>JALZOQ010000318.1 GCA_030913835.1 Actinomycetota bacterium
CGGCACGACCGTCGATCGACAATGCGGTTCGTCGATGCAGACGAACTTCAGCGCCGCCACGGCCGTGGCGGCCGATCAGCTGGACCTCGTCGTCTCGGCCGGTGTCGAGATGATGTCTCGCGTGCCGATGGGCTCGAACGGCGGCGATCTCTCGGGCGCACTTCTCGAGCGCTGGCAGATCGTGCCTCAGGGAATCTCCGCCGAGGTGCTCGCCGAGGAGTGGAACCTGTCGCGCGAGGATCTCGATCGCTTTTCGCTGGAGTCGCACCGGCGCGCCGTCGCGGCGATCGACGGCGGTCATTTCGTCGACGAGATCATTCCGATCGAGCTTTCCGGAACTGTCGAGCCGTCGCCGATCGGACTCGGCCCCGTGCCCGGCGGCGCCCTCGGGGCCGCCACGGCGGTCGCGGTCGAGCCGGCAACGACCTTCGAAGTGGACGAGGCCCCCCGCCGGGACACGTCCGCCGAGCAACTGGCCGCGCTGAAGCCGGCGTTCATTCCCAACGGCAAGGTCACGGCCGGCAACTCGAGCCAAATCGTCGATGGGGCAGCCGCCGTCCTGATTGCGAGCGGGCGGGCGGTCGAACGGCTCGGCCTGAGGCCGAGAGCGCGATTCGTCTCCTTCGGCCTTGCCGGGGTCGATCCTTATCGGATGCTGCACGGGAATCCGCAGGCATGCGAGAAGGCGCTGGCCCGAGCGGGCATTGGGTGGGACGACGTCGGTGTCATCGAGGTCAATGAGGCATTCGCGTCGGTCGTCCTGCAGTTCGTCCGGGACACGGGTCTCGAGGATCGGCTGGAAGACGTCAACCCGAACGGAGGCGGGATCTCGCTTGGCCATCCTCTCGGCGCGACCGGGGCTCGCGTCACCGCGACGCTCCTGAACGAGCTGGAGCGCCGCGACGCGCGCTACGGAGTGGCGACGATGTGCATCGGCTTCGGGCAGGCACTCGCGGCCGTGATCGAACGCCTTTAGGATCCCGCGCCGTGGCCAGGGAGATCAGGAGGGTTGGAGTCGTCGGGCTCGGCACGATGGGTGCCGGGATCGCGCAGATCAGTGTCCAGTCCGGGCACGACACCGTCGGCCGCGAGGTGACGCGCGAGCTGGCGGAGCGGGGACGCGACACCATCGATCGCTATCTGAAGCGGGGCGTCGAGAAGCGCCGGCTCAGCCAGCACGAGCTCGAAGCCGCGCTGGAGCGGCTGACCCTGACGACGGAGCTGGCTGACCTCGCTGACTGCGATCTCGTGATCGAGGCGATCGTCGAGGAGTTGGAGCCGAAGCGGGAGCTGTTCGCGGCGCTCGACCGCATCGTCGCGGAAGACGCGGTGCTCGCCACGAACACCTCAGCCCTCTCCGTCTCGGAGATCGCGGCTGCGACGGAGCGGCCGGAGCGCGTGGTCGGCATGCACTTCTTCAATCCGGCGCCCGTGCTGCCCCTGGTCGAGATCGTTCGCGGCGAGCAGAGTGGTGACGCGGCCGTGGAGGCGGCCTACGGGTGGGCCGAGCGTGCCGGAAAGCAGCCCGTGCGCTGCAACGACACGCCGGGATTCATCGTCAACCGCATCCTGATCCCGCTGCTGAACGACTGCGTCCGAGTGCTCGACGAGGCGAACGTCGAGCCGGCGGACATGGACAAGGCGCTGGAGAACGGCGCCGGCTGGCCGCTCTTGCCCTGCGCACTGATCGACCTGATCGGAATCGACATCCACGTCCACGCGTCCGAGGCGTTGCACGCGAAGCTGGGCGAGCCTCGGATGGCGGCCCCGGAGCGCTTGCTCGAGATGCAGGAGGACGGCCGCCTGGGCCGCAAGAGCGGCCGCGGGTTCTTCGAGTACTAGGCGCCTCCGCCGGCCATGCCCGGCCTGGCAGTGCCAGGCATCGGCCACGGCCTGTGCGGACGAGCCGCGAGGCACCCCCAGTGCCAGGCGTCGGCCGTGCCCGGGGCGGGCGTGCGCGAGCGGGCTACGGCTTGGAGAGCCGCGCCCAGACGTTCTCGACGAGCGCGGCGACCTGCGGGTCGCCAAGGGACGCGGCGAAGTTGAGCGCGCCCGCGGCGAACACCTTCGCGCCGGCTGCGTTCTCGTAGTACGTCATCTCCGCAGTCCTGCCCGGCCCGAGCACGTCGGGTATCCGTGCGAGCACGATCGTCCCGGCCGGCGTGGCCGGGCTCCGCGCGTCGATCTCGATCCCGTAGCGTCCGAAGGCGGCGCCGTCGCCGAGCCCCGTCCCCGCGAACGCCCATGGCGCCGCCGTAGCGCCCGTGACGAGGAACGGAGCCTGCCGCTCGCCGTGGTTCGACCCGGCGTACTGGACGCCGACGAGCCCTGCCTCGGGCCGCCCGAGCTCGCGCCAGAGCCGGCCCCGGACGATCCGCTCCCCGCGCCGCGTCACCTCCCGGAAGAAGTTGTTCGCCGCCAGGAACGCGAGATTCCCGCCCAGGTCGCGGTACCGGCGGACGACGTCGTAGACATGTCGCGTCACGTACTCCTCGTGCCCCGGAAAGACGACGAGGTCGTACGCGCGCGCCAATGCGTCCCCCGAGCCGACCCGCTCGAGATCGTCGTCCGACAGATAATCGACCTGCTTCCCCGTCCGGTTCAGCCACGAGATGAACTCGAGATCCCAGTCGTGGAAGCGGAACGGGACGCCGAAGTCGAGGAACGGACGCTGCAGGCCCACGGACCGCTGGGCGGCGCTCACGTACCAGCTGTCGCCCCAGCCGTCCCCGTTCGCGTCGTCGAAGTTGTACGCCTGCCACGTGTTCGTCGCGAGCACGACCGCGACCCGGCTCGTCCCCAGCGTGCGCGGCCGGAGGATGAACGGGGCGTAGCCCGTCCTGCCGTCGGCCGCTTGCGCGCGCAGGAAGTAGAGCCCACTCGCCCACTCGCCGGCGCGTACGAGCCGGAGCCGGGTCCGCGCGCTTCGGTATCGGTCCCAGCGCACGTCCAGCGGCGGCGTCACGGCGCCTCCGTTCGTCTTGACGTCGACGTTCGAGACGTCGACCGAGCTTCCGAAGGCGAACACCTGCAGCCGGAAGGCGCGCGCGTCGGTCGCGATCGTCACCGCGGCGAGCTCACCCGGCGCGTAACTCCGGCGTAGGAACCCCAGCTCGATTCCCTGCACGCGCACAACCGGCGCGTTCACGCGTTCCCCGCGCCACGGTCGGTAGTTCCCGTAGACGCGCGTGCGGCCCGCGGCGTCGCGCACGGTCAGGCGCAGGACGTAGGTGCGGGGAGAGGTGGAGCGCGACGGCCGCCAGGCGACCCGATGCGCGCCGGGGCCGAGCGCCCACGAGCGGCTCCAGAGCACGGCGGAAGGAGCGCGGTTCTCGCGGATCGTGTCGGTACGGACGACTTCCATCCGCACCCGCGCCGCCCGGTCGAGCCGGAAGGAGACGAGCGCGCGGTCGCGGAAGCCGTCGCCGTTCGGGCTGACCGTGGCCAACAGCCGCCGGTCGCGGGCGAAGGGCGTCGAGCCGTTCGACACGCGCAGGTCGAGCAG
>JALZOQ010000345.1 GCA_030913835.1 Actinomycetota bacterium
CCACCGAGCAGCTCGAGCGGCCCCGCTTCTCCAAGTACTGCTGGTGATAGTCCTCGGCGGGGTAGAACGTGGCCGCCGGCTCGATTTGCGTGACGATCGGCTTGCGATAGCGCGCCTGCTCGTGCGCCTTCGAGCGCACCGCCGCCTCGCGCTGCTCCTCGTCCTCCGCGAACACGACCGAGCGATAGTTGTCGCCGACGTCCCAGCCCTGACGGTTCAGCTGCGTGGGATCGTGCTTGCGCCAGAACACCTCGAGCAGCTCGTCGTACGAGACCCGCTGCGGGTCGTACGTGACCTGGACGACCTCAGCGTGGCCGGTCGTGTGCGAGCAGACGTCCTCGTAGGTCGGGTGCTCGAGCGTCCCGCCCTCGTAGCCGACCTCGGTCTTCGTCACGCCGGGGAGCTGCCGGAACGCCGCCTCGACGCCCCAGAAGCACCCGGCTCCGAACGTTGCCTTCTTCACGACTCCTCCTCCAGCTTCAGTGCGGCCGAATTGATGCAGTAGCGCAGACCGGTCGGGCCCGGTCCGTCGGGGAAGACATGGCCGAGATGGCCCTCACAGCTCGCGCAGAGCACCTCGGTGCGGCGCATGAAGAAGCTGGTGTCGCTCTCCTCCTCGACCGCGTCCTCGCTCGCCGGCGCCGTGAACGCCGGCCAGCCGCACCCCGAGTCGTACTTCGCGTCGGAGCGGAACAGCTCCGCCCCGCAGCCCGCGCAGCGGTAGACGCCGTCCTCGAACGTGTGGTCGTACTCGCCGGTGAACGGCGCCTCCGTGCCCCTCTGTCTGAGCACCTTGAACTGCTCCGGCGTCAGCTCGGCGCGCCACTGCTCCTCCGTCTTCGTCACCTTCGAATTCAAGTGGATCCTTTCTCGAAGTTCCGTCGCTTCTAGAGAGTCGCAGGACCGCGATTCGTTACGCGAGCCGGCGCGCCCGGACCGCGACGAAATGGCCGGTGAGGAAGCGCGTCGGCGCCCGCTCGAGCTGCTCTAGCGCCCACAGGACGCGGAGGAAGCGCGAGCCGTCCCGCACACGCTGGCCGACCACGACGGCGACCGCGCGGGGGGCATGGACGATCGCTGTCGTCTCCTCGACGGCGAAGCCTGCAGTTCGGAGCACCGAGCAGAGCCGGGAGCGGCCATAGGTCGCACCCACGTGGTACGGGAGGAGGCCGATCCGCGTGCTCGCGTCCGCCCAGCGAAGCCAGAGTCGGTTCAGGGCGTCCCGCGGCAGCACCTTCGCCAGCGCGACGACCGGATTCGCCGGATTGTCGAGGGTGAGCAGGAGGGTTCCGGCAGGCCGCAGCACGCGGGCGAGCTCGACGATGCTGCTGTCGATCTCGGAAGCGTGGTCGAAGTGGTCGAGCGTCGAGTTGGAAACGATCGCGTCGAAAGCCCCGTCTTCGAACGGGAGTGCGTGGACGTGGGCGACCCGGGCGTCGAGGGTGGGGTAGCGCGCCGCCGCCGCGGCCACGATCGAAGGGGACACGTCTACGCCGACCACGCGGTCCGTGCGAGCCGCGATGGCCGGGTAGAGCCCCTCGCCCATGGCCTCGTCCCAGAGGTCGGTTTTGAGCGTCGCCGCCGTCCCTGCCGGTAGCCACCGCTGGACGAGCCGGGTGTTGACGCTGTCACTGTGGCGCCGCCACAGCGTCTGCGCGGGCGCCCGTTGCCAGAGCTCGGCGACCGCGTCCCAGTCGGCCGAGGCCTCCGGACTCGTCGCCTCCGCGGCGAGTTGCTTCCCCACCTATGCCCCCTTTTGGGCCTCGAGCTGGCGGGAGTCGACGGGATCGCCATCCGGCTGCTCGTGCGACTCGAAGCCGAACTTGACGATCGCGCGCTTCGCGGCGCGCACCTCGTCGAGGCGGCGCACCGGCCGGTCGTGCGGCGCCTCCTTGAGCAGCTCCGGCTCCTCGGCTGCCTCGCGCGCGATCGCGAGCATGGCCTCGCAGAACGCATCGAGGATCTCCTTCGGCTCGGTCTCCGTCGGTTCGACCATCAGCGCCTCGGGGACGATCAACGGGAAGTAGATCGTCGGCGGGTGGAATCCGTAGTCCATCAGGCGCTTGGCGACGTCGAGGGCCGTGATCCCGTGCTCGCGCTTGAGGCTCCGCGCGCTGAGCACGAACTCGTGCATGCAGTAGCGGTCGAACGGAAGGTCGTAGGAGTCCTTGAGCCGGGCGAGGAGGTAGTTCGCGTTCAGCACGGCGACCTCGGACATTTCGCGCAGGCGCGGGCCGTACGAGCGGATGAACGCGTACGAGCGGACGAAGACGCCGAACGGGCCTGTGAAGGCACGCACCTTGCCGATCGTCTGAGGGCGTTCGTAGTCGAGGCCAAACGTCCCGTCGTCGCGGCGGATCACCGCGGGCACCGGGAGGAACGGCTCGAGGACCTTCCGGACGGCGATCGGCCCGCCGCCTGGCCCGCCCCCGCCGTGGGGCTGGGAGAACGTCTTGTGCAGGTTGATGTGGACGATGTCGAAGCCCATGTCGCCCGGACGCGAGATTCCGCAGACCGCGTTCAGGTTCGCGCCGTCGTAGTACATGAGCGCGTCGACGCCGTGGAAGATGCGCGTGATCTCCTCGATGTTCTCGTCGAAGAGGCCGAGCGTCGACGGGTTCGTCAGCATCAGCGCTGCCGTCTCGTCCGTGACCTTTGCGCGCAGGTCCTCGACATCGATGTTCCCGCGCGGGTCAGTGGCCACCGGGGTCACCTCGTAGCCGGCCATCGTGACGCTCGCCGGGTTCGTGCCGTGCGCAGTGTCGGGGAT
>JALZOQ010000349.1 GCA_030913835.1 Actinomycetota bacterium
ACGAGCGTGATCTCGCCCTTCGGCGGCTCGCGGAACCGGGACGCCACCTCGGCGGCGGTGCCGCGCACGACCTCCTCGAACCGCTTCGTCAGCTCGCGGCACACGGCCACGCGCCGGTCCGGAAGCGCGGCCGCAAGCGAGGTGAGCGACGCCGGGAGCCGCCGAGGCGACTCGAACGCAACCACCGGCTGCGGTGAGCGGGCGAGCTCGGCCCAAAGCTCCTCGCGCGCGCGCATCGCGCGCGGGAGAAACCCGACGAACTGGTAGCGGTCCGCGAGGAGCCCGCTGGCCACGAGCGCGGTTTCGACGGCGGAAGGCCCTGGAAGGACGGTAACGGGGACGCCGGCCTCGAGCGCCGCCGACACGAGCCGCGAGCCCGGATCGCTGATTCCCGGCATCCCGGCGTCGCTCACCAGTGCGATGCGCTCCCCGGCCTGGAGGCGAGGAAGGAGCTCCGCCGTCCGCTTGGCCTCGTTGTGCTCGTGGTAGCTCACGAGCCGCGCCTCGATCCCGTGCCGCGCGAGCAGTCCGCGCGTGTGCCGGGTGTCCTCGCACAGCACCACGTCGGCCTCGGCGAGCTCCCGCAGGACGCGCAGCGTGACGTCGTCGAGGTTCCCGATCGGCGTCGCGCAGACCGCGAGCGGCATCAACCGGGGCCTGGGTCTCGCATGCCTCGCAACGCGATCAGCCGGGGCATTCCGCCAGACCAGCTCACCACAGCGCAGCCGCAGTTGTCGATCCGTAGCCGGCGGTACGCGGAGAGTGGCATCTGGAGGACTGCGCACGCGAGCAGGACCCTCGCGAACACGCCGTGGGTCACAAGGAGGGTCCGCCGGCCGAGGTCGATCCCCTCGAGGAGGGTTGTCGCGCGTACTGCCGCCGCCGGCAAGGGCTCGGCGCCGCCGCCGTCCTCGCCTCGCTCCCATGCGCCAAAGGATGCGGACAGGTCCCCGGTGACGATCTCCCTGCGCGTCAGCCCCTCGAAGCGGCCAAAGTTCACCTCCGCGAGCAGATCGAGGGTCTCGACGTCGGGCCGGGTGCCGACCTGAGCCTCGCGTACTGCCCCAGCCGTTTCTCTCGCCCGGCGCGCGGGTGAGCACAGGATCGAGTCGAAGCGCACGTGGGCGAGCTCGCGCGCAAGCTCTTCAGCCTCGCGGAGCCCCTCCGGGGCCAGTGGATCGTCGGAGTAGGACGAGTACTGGTCACGCACATTCATCAGGGTGCTGCCGTGGCGCGCGATGTACAGGGTCCCGTCCACTGCGACGCCTAATCGGCTCGGTTGAGCTGACGTTTGAGAGTGTCGACGTCGTACTCGCCGTACCCCTCGGCGCGCAGAGCCAGGAGGAGCGAGCCGACCACCGGCGGAACGTCGGGAACCGTGAACTTGGCCCCGGGCGCGAACGCTCGGACCTCGCGCTCGAAGCGCTCGCGCACGAGCGCGTTCTTGGCGAAGACGCTGCCAATCATCGCGACGAGGAGCTCCTTGCCCTGGACGTCGAGCGCTCGAGCAGCTGCTTGCACTTGACGGCTGAGCTCGGCCGCGCCGCGATCGAACAACTCGAGAGCGACGGCGTCACCTTCGACGGCAGCCGCGGCCACCTCGGTTGCGAACGCGCCGATCTCGGCCTTGGTGAGCGGCTTCCCGTACACCAGAGGCTGGAGATCCTCGATCTTCTCGAGCGAATAGAAGGCCTTGGCGCGCGAGAGCATCGAGGTGGGCTCTCCGGAGCCGTCACGGTATTTGAGCGCAGCTTTGAGCCCACCCAGGCCGAGCCAGTAGCCGGAGCCCTCGTCGCCGAGGATGTGGCCCCAGCCGCCAACGCGCCACGACTCGCCGGCGTCGCTGACGCCGAACACATGACTACCGGTTCCGGCGATCGCAGCAATCCCGCTCTTGCAGCCGGTGCCCGCTGCCCAGGCCGCCACGACGTCGTTCAGGACGTAGACCCGTTCGATCCCAATCCTCTTCCGTATCGTGTCGCCGAGTTCCGACGGAATCGTGCCCGCGATCGCGACGACGCTCGCACCGAGGTCGCCACCGCCAACGCCTGCACCATCGAGGGCTTCCCGAATGGCTTCCGTCGCAGCTTGAAGCGCCGCCTCGACACCGACGGCATCCGCGTTCGTCGGTCCCGCGGCTCCGGTCGCTACACGGCCCGCCACGACCTCGAGCACCGCCGCAAGCGTCTTCGTCGCTCCGCCGTCGACGCCGAGGACATGCGCCGCCTGGCGGCCCTCCGAGCCGTCGAGAAGGGCCCGCGGAATCGTCATCAGCGAATCGAAGGTCACGTCTTCGGTCAATGGTCTCCTAAACTCGCGGGAATGGTCGCGTTCGCCGACACCGTGGCGAAGACCGAGCGGTTCGTCCTCATCGTCGCAGGGCTGCCGGGGGCCGGCAAGACGGCACTCGCGGATCGGCTCGCCCCGCTGTTTGGCGCGCGCATCGTCTCCCGAGACGTCGTCCGGGCGGCCATGTTCGTGCCCTGCGCATTCACGGACACGGAAAAACAGGCGTCTTTCCAGGCGGTGCTTGCGGCGGTCGACGCGAACTGCCGGCTCGCGGCGTCGACGATCGTGGAAGGCATGCCGTTCTCGCGTGTCGGCGAGATCGAGGCGGTCTGTGAGGCGAGCGAATGCCACGGTATCCCGTGCTTCACGGTCGTATGCGACGTGCCGGTCGCAGTGGCGCAGGCACGTGTTCGCGCACAGCAGGCCGCCGGCGTCCCGATGGCCGACGATCGCGCTGCGAAGCTCGTCGAGGAGGTGGCTGAACGCTTCAGGCAGCCCCCGCCTGACGCTCTCGTCATCGACGCAACTCGGTCCTTGGACGACCTGGCGGCCCAGGTCGTCGCCCACGTTCGGGCGCACGTTGCGCCGACTTCGGCGTGAGCATCGTCCTCTACGCGGCGTCCGCGGACGGAATCACCGAGGTGACGGAAGCCTCGCAGCCGACGCCGCAGGCGCCGCTCTGGGTCGATGTCCCTGCCGGCGCCCAGGCCGTGGCGGCGGAGCTCCTCGCTGCCTGTGAAGCCTTGGTCCCTGACGGGGCACTCGACGAGCTGTGCTCTCCGGCCGATCCTCCCTCCCCCGCGCAGGGGGCACTGTGGGCGTTCGGCGCGACATTGGCCGAGGATGACGACGAGTCGTTCTCGATCGATCTCCAACCGGTTCGGTTGGTCGTATGCGACGCGGTGATCGTGACCCATCGCCTTCCCGGCACGCGCTTCTCGATCGATCCGCACGGCGGTGAAAGCGTCGGCGACGCTGTCGGACTCCCGGCGCTCCTCGAGGCCGCTAACCGGATCTGGGCAGATCGTGGCCGGGACGATCCGGGCGACCGAGACCTCCTGCTCTTCGCGATCCTCGGCGGCTTGGTCTCGTGCCACTTTGTCGCCCGAGCCGAGCTCGCGCAACGCAAGACCCGGATCGACCTGGACTTCTTCGGCGACCTGGCGCGGTCTCGAGAGCTCGCAGCGCGGCTCGATCCCACAGCGCAGCAGGTGCGAGAAGTTGCGCTCGAGGGAGCGTGGATCGTCGAGCGCGCTCGGCATCGGCTGAACGCGGTTCAGGCAACTGTCGTCTGCTTCCGCGAGTGGTACGACCGCCTGAAGCCACCCGGCCGTGCGGATCGAGCGATCTGGCTGGTCAGAACGACTCGGGAGGATGACGCGGCCGAGCTCGTACGGCGGATCTACCAGGTCCGCAACGATCTCGGAACGCTTCGCCGTGACGTGCACGCGTCGATGGCGCTCCTTGCGAGTGCCGACACCGGAGGCCAGCTGCTCGCCGTCCGCGCGCTCCTCGACCGCACCGAGTGGGCGCGGAGAGCCGGAATCGTCGCAGGAGCCGTGACGCTCGTGCTCGCGAGCGCCGGGCTGGTCGCAGCCGTCGCGGCTATTCCGCAGCGCTCGGTGCGGTACCCGGTCGCCCAGGCCGCAGCAGCTGCGGGCTTTCTGGTCGTCTCGTCAATCGTGTTCGGCGTCCTGATTTCGTTCGCGACAGGCTCGCGGGCGCGACGCTGGCCGTCGTGGTTGATCCCGCCCGTCGCGGCGATTGCGGCAACTGGATCGCTCCTCATGTGGGCTCTGGCGTTCGTCGGCGAGGGCTCGCGTGCGCCGTGGCTGATCGCGGCTGGCGGACTGATCGGCATCGCGCTCTTGCTCGTCGCGCTGAGCAGTGACTTCGGGGCTCGCGGCCGGCGCCGGGCTGAGGTTGACGCTACGCGGCGCCTGATGGCCAATCGTCGCGAATGGAGGGGTACGCCTCATGCCCTACATGCCGCCCTGACTGCCGCGGCGCGACGGCGCGATCGCTGGTCGGGCTGGCCGAAAGACGCCGAGACGACGCTCGCGCGCCTGCGCGAGGACATCCGGGTTTTGAACGCGAGCGGGATCGAGTTGCGCGAGCGCCACGGTGAGATCGAGCTCACCGGGCCGACGCCCTAGGACGGCTCGAGGCCCATCCGCGCGTCGAGGAACTCGCGGGCTTGCCTACCGACCGCGTTCGCATCAGTCCACAGATCGCGCCAGACGCGGAGCGCTCCCTGGAGCCCGCCGAGCGGCACGCCCGTGGTGAAGCTCTCGAAGACGATCGGCCCGCCGTATCGAATCGATCGGAGGGTGCGAAAGAACGTCTCGAAGTCGACCGTCCCGGTGCCGAGAGGGCCGCGATGGCTCTCGCCGGCATGGACGTACCCGAGTCGGCCTCCCGCCTCCGTCACAGGAGTCGCAAGGTCCGATTCCTCGATGTTCATGTGGAACGTGTCGAGCTGCAGGAAGACGTTCGCCGAGCCGATCGCTTCGATGAGCTCGAGCCCCTGCGCAGCAGTGTTCACGAGGTTCGTCTCGTAGCGATTGACCGGCTCGAGACCGAGCGCCACACCCTCGCGCTCGGCGGCGACCGCGACGCGGCTCAAGACCTCGACGCAGTTGGCCCTTCCCTTGCTCGTCGCTGGACGGTCGTTTGCCGCCAGGCTGCTGTACAGGACGCCGCTCAGCGTGGGGGAGCGAAGCCGCGCGGCGGCGCTGACGGCACGCATCAGCGCCGCTTCGCCGCGCTTCACTGCCTCGGTGTCCTCCGAGGAGATGTCCATCGCAGCCGTAAGTCCCGCCGAGCAGGAGACTGCGAGGTGATGCTCCTCGAGGGCCCGGGAAATCGCGCCTGTGTCGACGTCGGACGCGTCGAGCAACGGCACCTCGACGAGGTCGAAGCCCGCAGAGCGAGCGCCGTGGGCGACGTGCCGCCAGTCCTCTTGCGACCGTGGCGCCCCGAAGAGGTACGCGTGCACGCCGATCGGCTGTGGGCTGTTCACTTGTCAGTAACCTAGCCTGCCGAATGGCCCCGGGAGACAAGCCGTACCGTGTCTACCGCGGTGGCCGCACGAAAGGACGTGTGCCGCTGGCGACCAGGCCGGAGCCGGGTCGCGGTCGCGACGGCGCCAGGGGCGGCGACGGCAAGGGAGGCGAACGGCCCGAACGTGCGCGACGACGCCGTCAGACGACGTGGACGAAGAAGACCTGGCTGGGGCTCGTTTTCCTGCTGCTCGTCATCGCGTTCATTGCCTGGGCCGTCGCCAGCTACTTCGCGTTCCGCAAGGGCGTGGAGCACGCCAACAAGCGCGCCGCAGCGGTTCCTGGGCTGCAGCGGGCTCTGACTGAGCAGGACGGGCTGGTGTTGTCGCGGGCGACGAACATCCTCGTCCTGGGCACCGACCATGCGAACACGGACGCGCGCGTCGGTCTGCAGCACGCGGACTCGATCATGCTCGTGCGCACGGATCCGACCCGCCATCGCATCACGTACCTGTCGATCCCCCGCGACCTGCGCGTGGAGATTCCGGGTCACGGCGACCAGAAGATCAACGCCGCGTACCAGATCGGCGGGCCTGCCCTCGCGGTGCGGACGGTCAACAACCTGCTCGGATCGCCGCTGCAGATCAACCACGTCGTCCTCGTCGAGTTCGACGGGTTCCGCCAGCTGATCGACGACCTCGGAGGAGTCACGATCGACGTGCCGCGGCCGCTGCTCTCCGACAGGTTCGACTGCCCGTTCTCGGCCGCCCGCTGCGCGCGCTGGCAGGGCTGGCGCTTCGCCAAGGGCCCGCAGCCCATGAACGGCCAGCGCGCGCTCGTCTATTCGCGGATACGCGTCGCGCAGAACTCCAACGAGAGCGACATCACGCGCGGGGAGCGACAGCAGGCCGTCCTGCAGGCCGTCATGGGCAAGATCACGAGCCCCGGGACGCTCCTGCGCCTGCCGACCCGAGGCGACAAGCTGCTGCGCCCACTCGCGACCGACTTGACCGCCGGGCAGTTGCTCCAGCTCGGCTGGGTCAAGTTCCGCGCTCCGGCCGATCGGGCGCTGCACTGCCGGCTCGGCGGGACGGCCGCGACGATCGGGAACGAGTCCGTCATCACCGGGTCCGAGGAGAACATCGCCGTCGCGCACATGGTCGCGGGCGACTCTGCGCCCCAGCCTCCTCCGCCCGGGTCCGGACCGTACGGGCCTGGCTGCGTTGTCGGCAGTCGGTCGCTTCATTAGGCTCGCCCTGTGGGATTCCTCTCGCTGATCCTCTTCGGCCTGGTCGCGGGCCTCGTTGCCCGGATGGTGACGCCGGGTACCCAGCGCTACGGCTGCCTTGTGACCATCTGTGTCGGGATCGCCGGCGCCTTCCTCGGCGGCGTGATCGGCAAGGTCGTGCTCGGGCACGACGTGAACGCCCGTTGGGATCTCGTCCCGTTCCTCTTCGCCGTCGCCGGCTCGGTGATCCTGCTGCTCGGGCTCGAGGCGCTCGGCGGCCGCAAGCGCGGTTTCTAGGCTTCGGCTGCTTTCTTCGTCTCGCCTGAGGACGACTTGTCGCTACCCGACGAGTCGGCGCTAGACGAGTCGCTGCTGGAGGAGTCGGAGCTGGTGGACGAAGACGAATCGCCGTCCTTCGAGGCTTCGCGCTTGCGGCCGCCCTTACCGTAGTCCGTCGAGTAAAAGCCCGGCCCCTTGAAGTGGACGGCGACCGGGTGTAGGACGATCTCGAGCGGTCCCTCGCCGCAACTCTCGCACTTGTCGGGCGGCGGAGCGCCCATGCGCTGAAAGAGCTCGAACGTGTGCCCGTTCGGGCAACGGTACTCATAGATCGGCACTGCGCCAGACCCTAGCAACGGCCTAGGCGGCCACCCGACGGGGAGCCGCGGTCTTGATCGAAGTCAGCGCGCGTTGTAGTTTCACGCCAAGGACAGTCAATGGGCTCTTGCGGCAGCCAAGCCACCCGGGAGGGGTCTGGGATGCGATCGCGATGCCGCTGAGCCCGTTGAAGGACCGGTTGGACAAGCTGCCTCTCGTGCTCGCCGGCCCGATCGTCCGGCACAGCACCCCGGACGAGGTGACTGTCTGGGTCGCTTTACTGAAGAAGGGCCGCGCCTCGCTGCGGGTGTACGGGACGGACGCGAGCGGAAAGCAGGTTCAGCTCCTGGCAGGCACCCGCGTCGCGGTCGCAGTCGGCGACAACCTCCACCTCGTGGCCGTCACGGCACGTGGAACCGCCAAGCTCGAGTGGGGGAAGCTCTACCGCTACAACCTGTTCTTCGATCAGGGGGCAGACGAGGCGACGCCGGTACCTGAGGGTGCCGGCCTCTTCGCGCCCGGCGTCATCCACAGCGATCCGGTCAAGGCCCGCAACGCTTTGTGTTACGGAACGGCAGCCGGCCGCCTACCCAGCTTTGTTCTCCCGCCCGCGCGGCTTTCGGAGGTCCGGCTCTTGCACGGGTCGTGTCGAAAGCCTCATGGCGGCGGGGACGATGGGCTGGCCACCGCGGATCTGATCATCGCCACGGCCGGCGACGATCCAAGAAAGCGTCCGCATCAACTCTTCCTCACCGGCGATCAGATCTACGCAGATGACGTCGCCGACGCTCTGCTCACCGTTGCCACGGATGCGGGCGACACGCTGCTCGGCTGGACCGAGACGCTTCCAGGCGCGGGCATGCGCCCCGCCGGACTACTACCCGGGATGCGGGCGCAGGTCGCGGCAAACGCCGCTGGACTGTCGTCGGACGCGGCCAAGAGTCACCTCTTCGGGCTGGGCGAGTTCTGCGCGATGTTCCTGCTCGCCTGGTCGAACGTCCTTTGGCCCGAGCAGTTGGCCACGTACGCGGATTTGAAGGCGCGGGCCGCGAGCTACCCCGTCAAGAAGAGCGTCATCGAAGAAGAGCTGCGAGCTCTCGACGTGTTCCGCAAGGCCCTACCGGCCGTCCGGCGGGCTCTCGCAAATGTCACCACGTACATGAACTTCGACGATCACGAGATCTCCGACGACTGGTACCTGCACCTCGACTGGTGCGATTCGGTGCTCCGTACGGAACTGGGGCCGCGACTGATCGCGAATGGCCTCACCGCCTTCGCACTCTTCCAGATGTGGGGGAACACACCCCGCGACTTCGAGGCAGGGAAACCGGGAGGCGAGTTGCTCAAGGCTGTCGCGCGTTGGCGCGGTGCCCCGGGCGCGGACGCGCAGGCGATCGCCGCTCTCGTGGGGGTCCCGAACCGCAATGACGTCCTGCGCGACAAGCGTCTGACGCACACTCCCGGGTCGCTCGACTGGCATTTCCGTGTCGTAGCGCCGCAGTACGAGGTGATCGTGCTCGACACCCGAACGTGGCGTAGCTTTCCCGAGGGGCGTGAGGATCCGCCGGCGCTGATTTTCGCTGCTGACGCACTCGACAAGCAGCTAGGCACGACGCCGCCGCCGCCCGAAGTCCAGATCACTCTCGTCGTCTCCAGCGCGCCGTTCCTCGGCGTAATGTGGATCGAGAACCTGATTCGCGGCCACCTGAAGTCGAGCGGCGACCCGGCTGCAAACGATTTTGAGGCGTGGGGCTACTATCCGCCGGCGTTCGAGCAACTGCTCGCACGACTGCTCGCGCGCCCCGCACCTGGGAAGGATCAGGTGCGACGCGCACGCGTCGCAATTCTCTCCGGCGACGTCCACTATGGTTTCGCCGGCCGAATTCGCTTCTCGGCGCGAGCGCCGTACAAGGCCTCGGCCCCGAGTCGAATCGAAGGCGTGCTCGCCCAGCTCACGTCGAGCGCGCTGAAGAACGAAGAGGTCAAGCCCCTCGCGGTTCACGTCGCGGGGTATCCGAACGTAGCCGCAGGCTTCATGGGTTGGCAGCCCGCCCACTTCCCCGGTCGGTTACCACGCTTCCGCCGAGCCGGCTGGACCAACGCGGCCAAGAAGCCGCGCACGGTCGGGCAGGCGGTCGTCAGCGTTCCTCCGCTCTCGGTCCCGATTCAGCTGAGCCTTCGCGACTCGCCTTCGCTCTTGGGATACACCGACCGGTCGTTCGAGTATCACGACTTCTGGACCTCGGTCCTGTCGTTCGCCCTCGACGCAAACGCGGATCCCGAGTGGCAGTACGAGGTGGCCTACTACGGGTCGGAGAGCACGCCCGAACGGACGACGAAGCTCGATTTCGTCGGCACGCCCGACGGCGGGAGCGCACTTACGACGGCATACATCCCGGTTGCGCGCGATCTGGCGACGTACCGCGACATCCTCGGCGCGGGAATGGAGATCGTCGGGCGCTCGAACCTGGGCGAGGTCATGTTCGACTGGGGCGAGGGCGACTCGAAGCGCATCGTCCAACGGTTGTGGTGGCGAATCCCGCCAGAGGCGACGTTCTCCACGCGGACAGCGCGACCTCTCACCCAGTACGTCGTGCCGCTCCCGTTGACGACCCCAGTCATGCCCGGCGCCGCGCCGCTGGAGGGCGGAACGCGCGTAAAGGTCCTCGGCCGAAACCTTTCCGCTCCCCCGACAGTGACGATCGGAGGACGCGCCGCTAGGGAGGTCGAGGTCGCCCCGGACGGGGCCGCCGTCTACGTGACGGTGCCTGCAGCACCGGCCGGACCGGCCGATGTGATCGTGAATCCGGCGGCGGGCCCAGCGCAGGCGTACAGGGGGGCTCTCGTCTATACGGGCGATCTCGAAGCCGCAACGGCCGCGACGTGCGATGCGTTCGCGCTCGTTCTCGACGAGGTGCGCGAGCGGGCCACGGCCCTCTCACGTGCTGGAACGCTGACCGCGGAGGCGCGCGCGCGGCTGGCCCTCCGGATCGAGATCGCCCAGAAGGCCGCGGCCGACATCCTGGATCGGCGTGTTGCGTCTGTGGGCGCGACCGACGGGGAGAGCCGGGTCGGAACCATCTGGCTCCAGCGCCAGGCTGCGCTGCGGGCTGCGATCGAGGGCTCGATGGCTGCCCTCGCGGGAGCTCCTCCAGTTGCGTAGACACGGATCACTTCGCCGGTGGCGCTGACCCCGCGCCCATTCAGCGGCAGCGGGTTCTTCGCGGCCGTGCGGCCCCTCATGGACGCGAATCGGGGACTGTTCGCAGGTTCCGACCGAGGGATTCGGTACGCCTGCTTGGACGCGTGCTTCTACCGACTCGAGATGTTCCAACGACCACCGAGCCAGAAGTTCACCGCCTCCGCGGCACTCCTGCCGCCTGAGGTGCGTGTGGTCGCGAACGGGCAGGTCTTCGGAGAGGAAGGGGTCACGGACTACTGCTTCCTCGGCCCTTGCCCTGTCAAATGGGAGGGCGAGATAATCGTGAAGCACAGAGCGCTTCCTGGAGCTCCCGCCACCAAGCCGGACCACCGGCATTTCGCGCAATGGGACGGACGGGGCGGGGCGTCTTTCGGGGTTGCGAAGGGTGACCCGTCGGGCGTGAAGGCGCCGGCGACGTACAACGAAGGCCTCGGCGCGCTGATCCCCCTCGTCGAGGCGAACATCCCGTTCGGTCCGACCGAGATGAAGGACACGACCGGCGCGATCGTTCGCCGAGCCAGCAACGCGGTGTCTACGTGGCTCGCCTTCCCCGACACTCGGGGAAAGGTCGTCTACGCGGTCCACCGGCCGACGCAGACGGTCCTCTTGCTCGTCCAGGCAGAGGGCGAACGAGGGCTCGACATCGCGTCGTTGATCGGTCGGCTGGTATCGATGGGAGTCGACGACGCGGCGATGGGAGACGGAAGCGATTCCGCCACGCTGCTCGTCGACCGCCGTATCGAGTGCGACCCGGGGTGGATCAAGAATCAGTCGATTCCGGACGGCGTTTCGTTCCGCCTCCAGTCTCTGACGCTGGCCGCCCCCGCGAGTCTCGTCAGCCTCCCAGCCTCGACCGATTCGCGATTCAAGAAGGCGTTCACTGCGAACGGCGTGACCGGGGCAATCCAGCTCACGACCGGGCCGAGCGCTTTGCAGCTCGATCTGACCTCGCTAGGCTCCGGAACAGGCTACGCGACCCCCGCAGCGTTCGGCACGGCGCTCGGCGCGACACTCCCACTCCGGCTCACCGGCACCTCCTCGAACCTCGCGGGCGGAATCTCGCTCAGCGGCCCGAAGGTTTCGGCGAAGCTCAAGCTCGCACCCACCGTCACTGATGGTGGTCGACTCACAGGACCGGTTGAGTTCACCACCCCGAAGGGCATCGCCCGCTTCACCGCCGACTGGGCCCTGGCACGGTGAGCGACAACTTCCAGCAGGCGCTGCTGCAGGAGGTCTCGATGTTCGCCGAGCCGGTCCTGGCTGCCGGGCACCCCGTTCGTCGACGCGCGCTTTTCGCTGCGATCGGCTGGGACCTCGAGGCTGTGACCGGCCTACCGATCGAGCAACTCGCCAATGCGACCGATGATCTCTCCGCGGCCCTCGCGGAGTTGGTGAGCCTCGTCGAGAAACCGCCCGAGGCGCTCGGTGAGCTCGACGCGGCCCTCGCAATCGCTGACAAGGCGGTTAGAGGGATTCGTGAGCTCGGCGCGCTGAAGGGTGCCCCGGCCTTCAAGCGGCCGCCGAACTTCGAGAAGATCGGGCTCGAGCTCCTCGACCTCCTTGCGATCCTGTACTTGCTCGCGAGGCCTGTCGCGTATCACCTACTGGTCCTCCTGGCGCTGGTGGACCCGCCAGCTGACGGCGGCGCGGTCACGCCGCCCGTCTCCGATGTGACGACAGGGGAGCTCGTGCGCATCCCGCACGCGCGCGCACACATGCGGCTCGACCGGGTCCCGGCGCTGGTCCGAGACCCCGCGGCGCACCTGAAGGCGCAGTACTTCCCCAACGGGCTGCCGAACCCCGACGAGACGAAGAAGGTCGCGGCGAAGCTCTTCCCGCGCGTCGTGAGTCTGCTGCAGGCGCTCGGCATGCGCGCGAACTACGGCATCCGGCCGGAGCATGGGATCGACCTCGGCTCCGCCGGCAACGAGCTCGCCGCGCAGATGTTCACGTTCTTGTACGCGCCGCCGGCGCTGGGCGGCTCGGCGGTAGGCGCGGCCATCGGCTTGATCCCGGCGACACGGGGCGGCGCGGGGGTCGTGGTCGTTCCCGAAGCCGAGCTGAAGCTGTCGGGCGACACCGGTGGGTGGAACCTCGATCTCGACGCGTCCGCGGCGATCGCGGCGGCGGCGATCCGCGCGTCCGGGATCACGATCGCCGGGCCTGCCGACGTCGGCTCGCTGAACGTGACGCTCACGGCGACAAAGCTCAGCGCCGACGGTGCGGCCGTTCGGATTGGGAGCACGAAGGGGACGCGGCTCGAGCTCGGCGACCTCGTCCTGCGCGCGCACGCAGCGCTCTCGCAGGCGACCCACGAGATCGAGGTCGACGCTCACGCTGGCCGCGGCGCTTTCGTGATCGCCGCGGGCGACGGCGACGGCTTCCTGAAGAAGGTCTTGCCCGCCGAAGGGCTGCGGACGGAATTCGACCTCGGCTTGGGCTGGTCGACGACGAAGGGCCTGAGCCTCCGCGGCGCGGGCGGGCTCGAAGCGACCCTGCCCGTTAAGACCGACCTGTTTCCCGGATTGAGGATCGAGTCGGTCTATGTGTTGCTGCGCGCCTCGGCGGACGGGCTCGAAAGCGTGCTCGGCGCGACCGCCCGCGTCACGCTCGGCCCAGTGACGGCGCTTGTCGACCGGGTCGGCCTGGCCGCGAAGCTGACGTTTCCTGCGGGCGGCGGGAACCTGGGGCCGGCCCGCCTCATGCTCGAGTTCAAGCCGCCGAGCGGCGCAGCGCTGAAGATCGGAGCAGGGGTCGCGAAGGGCGGCGGGTACATCTTCTTCGACAGCGAGAAGCAGCAGTACGCCGGCGTGCTCCAGCTCGAGCTTGCGAAGAAGATTGCGCTGAAGGCAATCGGGCTCCTGACGACGCGGATGCCCGACGGCTCGCCCGGGTTCTCGCTGCTCGTGCTCATCACCGCGGAGGGCTTCGCGCCGATCCCGCTGGGCTTCGGCTTCACGCTGACGGGGATCGGCGGGCTTCTCGGCGTCAACCGCACGATGAACACCGACGTCCTGCGCGCAGGGATCAAGACCGGCGGGATCGACTCCATCCTCTTCCCCAAGGATCCGGTCCGGAACGCGCCGGCGGTCGTCAGCAACCTGGCAGCGGTCATGCCGCCTGCGCCGGGTCGCTTCCTGATCGGCCCGATGGCGATAATCGAGTGGGGCACGCCGAAGCTCGTGACGCTCAAGCTCGCGCTCGTGCTCGAGCTGCCGGCGCCGGTGCGGCTCGCAATCCTCGCGAAGATCTCGGTCATCCTCCCGGACGAGGAAAACGCGATCGTCAAGCTCCAGATGGCGGCGATCGGACTGATCGACTTCGACAAGGGCGAGCTGTCGCTCGACGCGACGCTCTTCGACTCGCGAATCCTCACCTTCCCACTCACGGGAGACATGGCCTTGCGGGCGAGCTGGGGTGCGAAGCCGAACTTCGTGCTCGCAATCGGCGGCTTCAATCCCCGGTTCCCGGCCCCCGCAGGCTTCCCGAAGCTCGACCGCGTCTCGATCTCGCTCGCGGACAGCGAAAGTCTGAAGCTGCGGCTCTCCGCCTACGTGGCGCTGACCTCGAACTCGGTGCAGTTCGGGGCCCGGCTCGATCTGTTCGCTGCCGCGGCAGGGTTCAAGCTCGACGGGAAGCTCTCGTTCGACGCGCTATTCCAGTTCGATCCGTTCTCGTTCGTGATCGACATCAGCGCGGGGATCGCTCTCCGGCACGACGGTGCCGTGCTGATGTGCATCTACCTGGAGGCGACGTTGTCGGGGCCGACGCCGTGGCACATCCACGGGAAGGCGCACTTCGAGCTGTTGTTCCTCAAGTTCACCGTCGAGATCGACGCGAGCTTCGGGCCGTCGCTGCCGCCGCCGGCGCCTGCACCGGTCGAGGTCCTGCCGCTCCTCATGGCGGCCCTGCGCGACGCGCGGAACTGGAGCGCGGAGCTGCCGGGCGACGTTCCCCCGCTCGTCTCGCTTCGCGATCCGGCCGGCGGCGGCGTCCTCGTCCATCCCCTCGCGGTCGTCACCGTGCGCCAGCGCGTCGTCCCGCTGAACCGGCCCATCACCCGGTTCGGCAATACGGTGCCTGTCGGAGACCGATCGTTCGCGGCAGCTGTGCTGCGCGCCGACGGTTCGCCCCTCGCAACCATGCCGGTGCAGGACGCCTTCGCGCGGGCCCAGTTCGAGACGATGAGCGACGACGCCAAGCTCTCCGCCGCCGCGTTCGACCAGATGGATGCGGGGTTCCGGATCGGCCAGCCTGGAGTCGCCTACCGCGCCGACCTCGCGCTCGACGACCAGGTCGTCTTCGAGACCAAGAGGCTCGACGGCTCGGGCGCTGCGGCCGCGTACCGTTTGCCCCAGTCGGCGCTCGCCGGATCCGCATCGGTCGGCGCGAAGGTGCCCGCGTGAGCGAGACGTACGTGGTCCGCACGTACCTCCCGTGGGTCCGCGAGGGTCTCGTCGGCTCGACGGCGACGGTCGATACTTTGGGAGCAGGAGTGGCGGCCCGCGCCGAGCTTCCGCTCGACGTCTGGGTGAACGACCCGACTCGGAAGGTTGCCGACCGCCACGCCACTGCGCCGCTGCGCTTCTACGGTCCGAGCGACGTCACCGGCGTCGATCCCGCCCAGATCGTCCGCACCGAGCCGCCGAATCTCGCCACCGACGTCGAGCCCAACTACTTTGCCCTCGTCGAGTTCAGGCGCCCGGACTTCCCGTGGCTGTTCACGCCCGCGCAGGCGGACGAGCCCGGCCAGCTCAGACCGTGGCTCGTGCTCGTGGTCGTCCGGCGCGACCAAGCAAAGCTGGCGTCGGCGCCAGGACGCCCGCTGCCCATGCTCGAGGCGACGCGCTCGGCGCTACCAAACCTCGGCGAGTCGTGGGCGTGGGCGCACGTCCAGGTGACGCGCGGCGGGGTCGCCGGCACGACGGAGTCGATCGATGACGCGATCGAGCACGTGCCCGACCGCGTGGTCTCGCGCCTCGTGTGCGCACGCAGACTCGCCGAGCGCACCTCGTACCTCGCGTGTGTCGTCCCCGCGTTTGCGGGCGGCCGGCAGGCCGGCCTCGGCGAAGACGTCGTCGAGGGCGACCTCCAACCCGCCTGGTCTCCGGGCGCCGACGCCACACGGGTTCGCCTCCCGGTCTACTACCACTGGGAGTTCTCGACCGGACTCGAGGGTGATTTCGAGACGCTTGCGCAGCGGATCGAGCGCCGCGAGCTCGCCGAGGACGTAGGCACGCTGCGGGTGGATCTCAGCGCGCCTGGTTGGGGAATGCCGAAGCGCCCGAGCGGCGATCCGGGCGCCGTGGTCGAGCTCGCCGGCGCATTGCGTCCGGCCAGAGAGCCCGCCTGGAACGACGCCCCCTTCAAGTCACGGCTGCGCACGCTCCTCGACCCCGCCGCTCCGGGCCCCGACGTGACGCCCCCGATCTACGGGCAGTGGTACTCGCGGGTGACGTCCGTGCCGGACGACGCCTCGCCGCCCGCCTGGTTGCGCGAGCTCAATCTCGACCCTCGCCGGCGCATCGCGGCAGGGCTGGGCGCGCTCGTCGTCCGATACGAGCAGGAACGCCTTATGGCGAGCGCCTGGGACCAGCTCGCCGAGCACGAGGACGACGACGCGGAGGCGCGGCGAACGCAGCTCGCGGAGGAGGTGAGCCGCGCGCTCTATGACAAGCACATGGACGGGATGACCGCGACCCAACTCGTCCAGGTCGCGGG
>JALZOQ010000377.1 GCA_030913835.1 Actinomycetota bacterium
CGCGAGCGGGCCGAGGCGACGACCTGACCGTCTCGGTGGCGCGCGAGGGCGCGGTCGCGATCGTGACCGTCGATCGCCCGGACGCCATGAACGCGCTCGACCGGCCCACGCTGGAGGAGCTCCGCGACCGGCTGCGCGAGCTCGCGAAGGATTCCGAGGCGCGGGCCGTCGTGCTGACCGGCGCGGGCGACCGGGCGTTCGTCGCCGGCGCGGACATCAAGTACATGAGCGGCCTCGGGGTCGATGAGGCCCGCGCGTGGGGCGCGCTCGGCCACGAGGCGGGCCGTCTGCTCGAGACGATGGCCAAGCCGACGATCGCGGCGATCAACGGCTTCGCGCTCGGCGGCGGCTGCGAGCTCGCGCTCGCATGCGACCTGCGCTACGCGTCGACCAAGGCGAAGCTGGGCCAGCCCGAGATCAACCTGGGGATCATCCCCGGCTGGGGCGGCACGCAGCGGCTCGCGCGCGTCGCCGGGCTCGGCTTTGCCAAGGACCTCGTTCTGACCGGCCGGGTGGTGGACGCGGAGGAGGCACTCCGCGCCGGTCTGGTCCACCGCGTGGTCGAGCCGGACGAGTTGCTGCCGCGCACGCTCGAGACCGCGAACCTGCTTGCAGCGAAGAGCCCGGTGGCGCTCGCCTCCGCCAAAGCCGCGCTGAACCGAGCGCTCGCAGGCGCTGAGCACACGCGCGCGCTCGACGACGAGGCGTCCGATTTCGCGGGACTCTTTGCGAGCGAGGACGCGAAAGAGGGCCTGACCGCGTTTGCCGAGAAGCGGGAACCGAAGTTCGTCGGGCGTTGACTTGGGGTAGTCCCTGCGCAGACGGAATCGACGCAGGAGGTCAGTGATGGCGGACGGCTTTGTGCACACGGTCCACAAGGACGGTCAGTGGACGAACACGGTCGAGGGCGGGGGAGACGGCGGCTCGCAGAGCTACTCGACCAAGGAGGAGGCCCAGGCCGCGGGCCGTGACCTGGCCCGGCAGGGGCAGACCGAGCACGTGATCCACAACGAGGACGGCTCGATCGCCGAGCGCAACTCGTACGGCAACGATCCGGAAAGCTCGCCCGGCTAGGGCGCGAGCTGGATCAGGGCGGCGCTGAGCGCGCCGTCGTCGCCGCGCTGGGCCTTCAGCGTCGCCAGCGCCGGCTGCGTCCAGACGACGACCTGGGCGCCCTTGCGCGCGCTCGCGAGGCTCGCCACGGCGGCGGTCACTCCGCCGATCTTCGCCACCGACTGGACGAGCGCCGTGGGCGGAACGGTGATCGAGAGCGCCTGCCTCAGCCCCTTCAGCCTCTGGTTCGACGGCCAGGCCTGCAGCGACGTGACCGTCATCTGCAGCTTCGTCGTGCTTGCGGCGACGACGGTTCCCGTCAGCGTGAGCGCGAACGGCTGGCCGCTCGTGGCCGAGAAGAGCAGGTGCTGAGCTTTCTGGAGGTACGGGTACGGGCTCACGGCAGCCTTCCCGTTCGGGTGCACCTCGAAGTGCAAGTGCGGGTGGATCCCGTCCGCGTCGCCCGAGTCGCCGACGAAGCCGACCTGCTGGCCCGCCTGCACGCGTGCGCCGCTCTTGAGCCCGCGGGCGTAGGAGACCCCGGCCGCGCACTTGCCCCTGTTGTCGTTTCCCTTGCCGAGATCGTTGTTCAGGTGGATGTACAGGTACATCGTGCCGCTGTCCCCGTACAGGTAGAGCATGCAGCCGGCGGCCGAGGAGGTCGTCCAGAACTTCACCTTGCCCGACTCGGCGGCGACGGCCAGCGCCTTGCGCGGCGCCATGATGTCGTTGCCCTGATGGGCTCCCTGGCCGCGCGCGTCGCCGAAGTCGTCGGTGTACGTCGTCGGGCCGACCACGGGGAAGATGATCCTCGCCGGCGGCGTCTTCGCGGGCGTCTGGGCGGTCGCCGAACCGCCAGCGGCTGCGAGGCCGAGTCCCAGCAGAAGGAGAAGTACCCCTCGGGCTGTCGTCCGGTGGCGTCTCATCAAGCTCCGGTGCGCTGCTCGAAGCGCGTCACCCTAGCAGCGTGGGTAGATGCCTTCCAGGCCCAAGGCGCCGACTCGGCGGCGCCGCTCCAGGCCGCGCGGGTTTCCCGCGCTGCCGTCCGAACCGACCGGTCGACCCGTTCAAGGTTGTCATCCCAGCGTTGAGGATCCCATCGTTAGAGTCAGGCGCGTGAAGATCGCCGTCTGCGTCAAGCACGTCCCTGAAGCAGCGTCGCGCCGAATCGACCCCTCCACGAAGCGGCTCGACCGCTCCGGGGAAGGCGCGCTGAACGCGTTCGACGCGAATGCGCTGGAGGAGGCCTTGCGCCTGAAGGACGCGGCGGGGGACACCGAGGTCGTCGCGATCTCGATGGGCC
>JALZOQ010000382.1 GCA_030913835.1 Actinomycetota bacterium
GAGTTGCGCGCGCGCGATGGCGCGTTGCGCCGCGGACGACTCGGCTTCCGTCCCGCTCGGTCACCGCTCGGCACGGCCCAATGACGGCGAGCGCTGCCGCACCGCCGCCCTGCGGACGGAGGTCGAAGAGCGTCACGCGCGCGGGACGATCGTCCACGGGCCAGCTGAGCAGCTGGGGCGGTTCCACGGGTCCGGACACGACGATCTTGTCTGGCGAAACGGCCAGCCCCAGGCCCGCGGCTTTCGCGACTGCCTCCTTGCGCGTCCAGTACACGAGAAACCCGCGTTCCCGCTCGCCGGGAGATAGGTCGGAAAGCTGCCGTGTCTCGCGGGCCGAGAGCGCCGTCGAGACGAGCTCCTCCATCCTCGGGCGAAGGATGAGCTCCTCGACGTCGATGCCGACGCTCGCCCCAGGCGCGACGGCGACCGCGACGACCTCGCCCGAATGGCTGATGGACAGCTCGAGCTCGCATCCGTCCGCATCCGGGAGCTGCGGCTTGCCGTGGGGCTTGCCGCACCTGGGACAGGTCCTCGAGAAGCGCACCTCTTCCGGCCGCAGGTCGCGATAGCCGCCGAGCACTGTCTTCGCAAGGGCGCAGCCGACCAGGAAGCGCTGCCGGTCCTCCCCGCGCCGGTACGCGGAGAGACGCGTCCGCTCGTCGGCGTCCAGAAGCCGTTCGAGGGCCGGCGACGCGTCACGCCTGCCCGCCCACCAGACGTGCGCCTGGCCGTGCTCCGGTCGCGCGATCGACGGTCGGCTCACGGCAAGCGGTCGGCTTCCATCGCCTCGCGCACGCTCCGCGGGCGCATGTCCGTCCAGACCTCTTCGATGTGCGCGAGACACTCGTCCCGCGTCCCGGACACACCCACCTCACACCAACCCGCCGGAATCGGCTTGCCGACTCGCCACACCGAATACTGCTCTTCGTCGTTGACCACGACGGAATAGACCTCGCCCTCGGTCATCCGCTTGCCTCCTTTGGGTCGAGTCCAACCGTCATGGTATGCCTGGCGATTGCAGGCGCCAATGGTTTTGTTACGCCTGGTCGCGCCATTGAGGTGGAGCGGCATCCGGAGTAAGATCACCGCCGATGGACTTTTGACCTCGCCGTCTTTGCTCTGGCCGACGAGCCGCCCCCCTCGAGCCGCCCCCATCAAGCTGATTTCCGAGGGCGTGTCCGAAGCGGTCGCGTCGAGACTCGACGACATCCGCCGACTGGCGGGGCTCGCGGACAGCATCCGCACCCACGAAGGAACGGACGACGGCGACGCCCTCGGCGCGGCGACGAGAACGGCACGTGAGGAATCGGCAGCGCTTCTGAGGAGGATTGCGGCCCACGTTCCAGAGCCCGAGTCGGAGGTGATCGCGATGCGGGCGGCGGGGCTGAACGGCGGCGATTCCGCCGCGGCGGCCGTCCGTCAAGCGGAGATCACGGAACAGGACCTGGTGCTCTTGTGCGGGCCGATGTCCACCTGGCGGCGGAAGTCCGGCGAGACCTTCTACAGCACGTTGGCCTCCGTGCCGCTCGCCTCCTGGAATGCCGTCCTCGCTCGGGCCGACTCGCTCCACGACGAGCTGCGAGCGTTTTTGGCCGACCTGCTCGTGCAACCGGGCCTGAGGGTGCGCCCAATCCCCGGCTTCGTCATCACCGACCTGGTCGATTGCGGCGGCGAGGCCAACGGATTCCCGAAGCATTTCGCCTATTTCCTGCCGGAGGACGAAGGCGTGAGCGGAGCATCGACCGCCAAGACGGTCGTGTACGCAAACGTCTACGCGGCGCACCACGAGCTCGTCAGCGAGCAACTCGCCGATTTAATCCTGGAGCCGGCGGAGAGCGCCTCGCCAGACGAGACGCTCGAGCTCCTACTGCTGTGGTTCCGCGGTCACGACCTCGGGCACCAGCTGCGCTTGCCGGGCACGTCGTTTCGGGACCTCCACGCGGTCGGTCGCGAGACCTCGATCGCCCTCCAGGAGGCACTCGCCGACGTGATCGGCTACCTGGTCGTCACCGGCGGGCCCTGGCACGCCGAGTTCGGCTACGAACGCGCGGCCGCCGGCTCGGTGTTCCTCGCGGAGATGCTGCGCTACATCCAGCGGGGGCCCGGCCTGTTCCCGGACTCGGACGCGGCATTCCTCGAGCTGAGCTACCTGGTGGCCGGAGGCTACGTCGAGACCCGCGGAGGCGCGCGCCTCGCCTGGGATCCGGACACGCTGCACGATGGCCTGGTGGCGCTGGCCCGCGAGTTGACAGAGGGGATACTCGGCACGAATGTGGAGCGTGCCGAAGCGTTGATTGAAGCTCATCTCCCACTGGACCACGAGCCTCTCGCCGACTGGCGGGCGGACTTCGACGCGGTCACCTCGAACGTTCCGACCACGCTCGCGTATGACGTCGCGGGCGCGCACGGAGCGTTGAGTGCGGCCCTGATCAAGGAGAGCGCGACATGACCGAGACAGCAACAGCAGCCGGGCAGACCAAGCCCGCAGCGCGAACGAGGAAGTCCATGGGCCAGGCCGGGGCCAAGGCCCCGCAGAAGGCGCCGGAACCGAACCCGTTCGAGCAGGCGATCGCCGGTTACCACGAGTGCGTCCGCGGCGTGATCGGCCGGTACGAGAAGCGTCTGGAGAAGCTGGCCGTCGAGTACGTCGACGCGGCGGACGCGGCCTCGCAGAAAGCGACGGCCGAGGGCCAGCAGAAGGCGTTCGCCGACGCGACCGAGCGCTACAACCAAGGCGCGGACAAGAGCACCACCGAGAGCGACAAGGCGATCGCGGATTGCCTCAAGCGCTTTGGGACGGCCTTGCAAGCGGCGTTCGCGAAGGCTAAGGACGGTTCGCTCGATGCCGCGACGCTTGCGTACATCGGCAGCGAGACGCTCTTCATCGCGAACGCTGCGGCCGGCGCCTATCCGCCGGCGTGGTGGCGGCCGACCGCTGAAAAGGGATAGGCAACAGGGCCGCAAGTGGTCGGCGGCAAGACGCAAGTCCTGGTCATCGACCACTCGGGCCGCGGTCATGCGACTGCGGATCTGTTCGTTCGGACCAACGGGGACGTGGTCGTCCACTACGTGCCGGGGTGCGCCGCGATTGCGCACGAACGCATTCGCACGCAGCCCGCCGTGACGATGGAAAGCCCGCACGACCTCCTCCGCTACGCGCGGGAGGAGGCGATCGACCTCGTCTACGTTTCGAACCCGGTGCCAGTGGCAGCCGGATTCGTCGACGCTTTCCAGGCCGCCGGATTCCGGGTCGTCGGTCCCGATCGACGGGCTGCGCGGATCGAGTCGAGCAAGGTCGAGGCGAAGCAGCTCTTCGAGCGGTACGACATCCCGAGTCCCGAGCACGTCTCGTTCGACGACGTGGAAGCGGCGAGGAACTATGTGCGCGCCTGCCCGCATCAGGTGGTCGTCAAGGCCGATGGCATGTCGGCGGGGAACGGCGCGTACGTCTGCGACGACGAACGCGACGCGCTCACGGCGATCGACGAGTTGATGGTGAAGCGCGTCTTCGGGGAGGCCGGAGACCGGATCGTCGTCGAGCGCAGGTACTACG
>JALZOQ010000446.1 GCA_030913835.1 Actinomycetota bacterium
GCGCAATCGTCCCCGGCCAGCGGATCGTGGTCGTCGGCGCGGGCCTCGCCGGGCTGACCGCGGCCTACCGCCTCAAGCAGGCCGGCTACGCCGCGCAGGTGTTCGAAGCGTCGAATCGCATCGGCGGCCGCTGCTGGACGTATCGCGGCGACAGCGGAACCTGGGCCGAGAGCCAGGTCGCCGAGCACGGCGGCGAGCTGATCGACCAGAACCACACCGCGATCCGCCAGCTCGCGCAGGAGCTCGGCTTCAAGCTCGACAACCTCCTCAGTGCGCAGCAGAACGGCACCGAGGACTTCTTCTGGCTCGACGGCGCCTACTACACCTACCACCAGCTGACCGACGACCTGAACGGGATCTACCAGAAGCTCCACAAGGACACGGTCGCCGCGAGCTACCCGACGCTCTGGAACCTGTCCACGCAGCGCGGTCGGGAGCTCGACGCGATGTCGATCGTCCAGTGGCTCGACGAGACCTGCCCCAACGGCGGCTCGAAGTCGAAGCTCGGCCGGATCCTCGACATCGCCTACAACATCGAGTACGGCGCCGAGTGCTCCGAGCAGAGCTCGCTCAACCTGATCTACCTGCTCGGCTATTCCGGCCAGGGCCAGTTCCGGATCTTCGGCAAGTCGAACGAGAAGTACCACGTCAACGGCGGCAACGACCAGATCACGGACGCGCTCGCGGGCGCGCTCAGCGGCCAGATCACGCGCAACTCGGAGCTCGTCGCGATTGCCTCCAACTCCACGCGCACGACGTGGACGCTCACCTTCAAGGAAGGCGCCTCCACGCGAACCGTCACGGCGGACCGCGTCGTCCTCGCGCTCCCGTTCTCGATGCTGCGGACGGTCGACTTCTCGCGGGCGAACTTCGAGCCGCGCAAGGTCACCGCCATCCGCGAGCTCGGGATGGGCACGAACTCGAAGCTCCACCTGCAGTTCTTCAAGCGGCACTGGAACTCGCTCGGCAACAACGGCAACACGTACGCCGACACGGGCTACCAGGACACGTGGGAGGTCACGCGCGCGCAGCCCGGAACGTCCGGCATCCTCGTCGACTACACGGGCGGCAGGATCGGCGCGAGCTTCGGCTCAGGGACGCCTGCGTCGCGCGCCAAGCAGTTCCTCGCGCAAATCGAGCCGGTGCTGCCGGGGATCACGAAGCAGTGGAACGGCCGCGCGACGATCGACTTCTGGCCGGCGTACCCGTGGACGCGCGGCTCGTACTCGTACTGGAAGGTCGGGCAGTACACGAGGTTCGCCGGGATGGAGGGCGCCGTCCAGGGCACGTGTCATTTCGCCGGCGAGCACACCTCGCAGGACTTCCAGGGCTTCCTGAACGGCGCGGTCGACACGGGCCAGCGGGCGGCGAACGAGATCCTCGCGGCGTACAAGTAAGTGGCGGTTCGGGAGACGACAGAGAGCGAGCGGATCGGCGAGGCGCGCGAGCGCTTCGTCGCCCGCGGGATCGCGACGCCGCCGCTCGTCGTCCAGCGGGCAGAGGGCGCGCGGCTCTGGGACGTCGACGGGCGCGAGTACGTCGACTTCGCCGGCGGGCTCGGCTGCCAGAACACCGGTCACGGCTTCGCCGCGGCGGCGATCCACGAACAGGTCGACCGCTACCTGCATCAGTGCTTCATGGTCGGGATGTACGAGCCGTACGTGGAGGTCTGCCGTCGGCTCGCGGAGCTCTGGCCGGGTGAGGCCGAGACGAAGTCGGTGCTCCTGAATTCGGGGGCCGAGGCGATCGAGAACGCGGTCAAGATCGCACGGGTCGCGACGGGACGGCCTGCCGCTGTGGCCTTCGACCGCGCCTTCCACGGCCGGACGACGCTGACGATGGCGCTGACCTCGAAGGTCGTCCCGTACAAGGACGGCTTCGGGCCGTTCGCGCCCGAGATCTACCGAGCGCCGGCACCGTATCCGTACCGCGGGGTCTCCTCCGACGACGCGATTCACGGGTTGGAGTTGCTGTTCAAGCAGGACGTGTCGCCTGAGAGCGTGGCCTGCGTCGTGCTCGAGCCGGTGCAGGGCGAGGGCGGCTTCATCCCGATGCCGGACGACTTCCCCGGCCGGCTGAAGCAGATCTGCGAGCGGCACGGGATCCTCTACGTCGACGACGAGGTCCAGTCCGGGATCGGCCGCACTGGCCCGGTCTGGGCGATCGAGCACTACGGCGTCGAGCCTGACCTGCTCGTCTCAGGCAAATCGCTCGGCGGCGGGCTTCCGCTCGCCGGCGTCACGGGTCACGCGGAGATCATGGACGCGGTCCCGCCTGGAGGCCTCGGAGGCACGTTCGGCGGAAACCCCGTCGCGTGCGCAGCGGCGATCGCCGTGCTCGAGGCGGTCGGGAGGCCCGAGTTCCGCGCGCGCTCGGAAGAGCTGGGTGCGACGATCCGCCGGCGACTCGAGGGCTTCGGAGTCGAAGGCGAGGTCCGGGGGATCGGGCCGATGCTCGCGCTCGAGCTCGCGGAGCCCACCCCCGCGCTGGCCTCCGCGATCACGGCCGCGGCTCGCGAGCGCGGCCTCGTCCTGCTTTCGTGCGGGCTGTACGGAAACGTGATCCGGATCCTCGTCCCGCTGACGATCGCCGACGAGGAGCTCGCACGCGGGCTCGACCTGCTGGAGGAGTCGCTTGGCGACGCAGGTGCTCGGGCGCGCTAGCGAGCCGGCCACGGAGCCCGCGGCCGCCGATTGCGACGTGCGGCTCGCCGGCGTTCGCAAGACGTACGGCGAGGTCACAGCCGTGGACGGTGTCGACCTGGAGATCGCGCGCGGCGAGTTCTTCACGCTGCTCGGGCCCTCCGGCTCGGGAAAGACGACGACGCTGCGCCTCATCGCCGGCTTCGAGCTCCCCGATGCCGGCCGGGTCGAGCTGCGCGGGCGCGACGTCACGCGGCTCCCGCCCTTCGCGCGCAATGTCAACACGGTCTTCCAGGACTACGCCCTCTTCCCGCACATGACCGTGGGCGAGAACGTCGAGTACGGGCTGCGGATCAAGAAGGTTCCTCGAGCGGAGCGCCGTCGCCGCGCCGAGCAGGCGCTCGACCTGGTGCGCCTCACCGGCCTCGCCGCGCGCAAGCCGGCGCAGCTCTCCGGCGGGCAGCGCCAGCGGGTCGCGCTCGCACGGGCGATCGTGAACGAGCCCGACGTCCTCCTCCTCGACGAGCCCCTCGGGGCGCTCGACCTCAAGCTCCGCCAGGAGATGCAGATCGAGCTGAAGCGGATCCAGAGCGAGGTCGGGATCACGTTCGTCTACGTGACGCACGACCAGGAAGAGGCGCTGACGATGAGCGACCGCATGGCGGTCTTCAGAGCCGGCGCGATCGAGCAGATCGGCCCACCGGCGGAGGTGTACGAGCACCCGGCGAGCGAGTTCGTCGCCGGCTTCGTCGGCGTGTCGAACGTGCTCGAACGCGATGGGCGGCGGTTCACCGTGCGCCCGGAGAAGATCCGCATCGTCCCCGAGGACGAAGGCGGCTCGGACGGCGAGGCGGGACGGATCCGCGACGTCGTCTACGTCGGGATGATCACCCGCTACGTGGTCGAGCTCGACCGCGGCGGCGAGCTGATCGTCGTCCGGCAGAACCTCGAGACCTCCTCGGAGGAGGTCCTCCAGTCCCGCGGGCGCCGCGTCCGGCTCGAGTGGCGGCCCGAGCACATCTTCGAGATCGAGCCCACGAACAAGGAGAGATAGATGACGAAGGCGCGCCAGCGAGCAGTCGGCCGGATCGCACTCGCGATCCTGACCCTCGTGCTCGCCACCCTCGCCGCGGGATGCGGCGGCGACGACAAGACATCGGGCGGCACCACGTCCGCCGCACCGAAGGGGCCGCAGATGCAGCAGACCGTCGGCGCGGGCGAGGGCCGCGTCAACCTGATCGCGTGGGCCGGCTACGTCGAGAGCGGCGCCACCGACCCGAAGGTCGACTGGGTGACGCCGTTCGAAACGGAGACCGGCTGCAAGGTGAACGTCAAGGTCGGCAACACCTCGGACGAGATGGTCACGTTGATGCGCACCGGCAACTACGACGGCGTCTCGGCGTCGGGCGACGCGACGCTCCGCCTGATCGCGGGGGGCGACGTCGCGCCGGTGAACACGGACCTGCTGAAGAACTACCCGGACGTCTTCGAGGGGCTGAAGGACCAGGCCCACAACTCGGTCGACGGACAGATGTACGGAGCCCCGCACGGACGCGGCGCCAACCTGCTCATGTGGCGGACGGACAAGGTCACCCCCGCACCGACGAGCTGGGGGGCGGTCTTCGACGCCAACTCCCCGTACAAGGGGAAGATCACGGCGTACGACAGCCCGATCTACATCGCCGACGCCGCGCTCTATCTGATGAAGACGAACCCGGCGCTCGGGATCAAAAACCCGTACGAGCTCGACGACAAGCAGTTCGCGGCGGCGATCGACCTGTTGAAGCAGCAGCGGAAGATCATCGGCGAGTACTGGTCGGACTACACCAAGGAGCAGGCTGCGTTCGCGAGCGGCAACTCGGTGATCGGGACGACGTGGCAGGTGATCGCGAACCTGCTGGCCGCGGACAAGGTGAAGGTGCAGACGGCTCTGCCGAAGGAGGGCTCCACGGGCTGGTCGGACACCTGGATGATCGCGTCCAAGGCCAAGAACCCGAACTGCATGTACAAGTGGATGGACCACATCATCTCGCCGCAGGCGAACGCCGAGGTGGCGGAGTGGTTCGGCGAGGCGCCCTCGAACGCGAAGTCGTGCGACCTCACGGCCGACAAGAACCACTGCACGACGTTCCACGCCGACGACGAGGCCTACTTCGACAAGGTGTGGTACTGGACGACGCCGCAGGCTGATTGCGGCGACGACCGTGGAAGCGTCTGCAAGGACTACTCCGAGTGGGTGCAAGCCTGGACTGAGATCAAGGGCTAGTTGAGCTCGCTCGCAGGGGCTGAGGCGCCGCTCCGGCAAACGCCGGGGCGGCGCCTCGCAGCCTTCCTCTTCCGCCACCGGCGCGCCCAACTGGCGCTGCTCCTGGCCGCCCCGCTCGGGTGGCTCGTCGTCGCGTACCTCGGCTCGCTGGCGATGCTGTTCGTCGCGGCGTTCTGGCGGCTGGACCCGTTCACCGCCCAGGTGATCCACGACTACGGCTTCCAGAACTTCCGAACGCTCTGGGAAAGCGACGTCTACCGCGCGATCACGCTGCGCACCGTCGGGATCGCGGCGGCGGTGACGGTCACGGACGCGCTGATCGCGTTCCCGATCGCGTTCTACATGGCGAAGATCGCGAGCCGGCGTGCCCGCGGGCTGCTCGTCGTCGCGATCCTGATGCCGCTGTGGTCGAGCTACCTCGTCAAGGTCTACGCCTGGCGCGTGATCCTCCAGGAGGACGGCGCGCTGAACTGGAGCCTGGCGCCGCTCGGCCTGCATGGGCCCGGCTTCGGCAACGTCGCGACGTGGCTCGTGTTCAGCTACCTGTGGCTGCCGTACATGATCCTCCCGATCTACGCGGGGCTCGAGCGAATCCCGGCGTCACTCCTCGAAGCCTCGGGCGATCTCGGAGCGCGCGCCGGGCCGACGCTCCGCCGCGTGATCCTCCCGCTCGTGCTGCCGGCGGTCGTCGCAGGCTCGATCTTCACGTTCTCGCTGACGCTCGGCGACTACATCACGCCGCAGCTCGTCTCGAGCACGCAGTTCATCGGGAACGTCGTCTACGCCAACGTCGGCGTCGCGAACAACCTCCCGCTGGCGGCGGCGTTCGCGATCGTGCCGGTCGTGATCATGGTGCTGTACTTGCTCGGCGCGCGCCGTCTTGGAGCTTTCGAGTCGTTGTGACGATCTCGCCCCTAACCCGTGCGCTCCTGCGCGCCGCGACGTGGGCGGCTCTGGCGTTCATCTACGTCCCCTTGGCAATCATCGCGCTGTACGCCTTCAACGAGCGGCGGACGCTGGTCTGGCCGATCCCGGGCCTCAGCCTCAAGTGGTTCGGCAAGGCGTTCGACAACCCCGGCGTGCGCGATGCGCTCTTGATGTCGCTGAAGGCGGGGCTGGGCGCGACGGCGCTCGCGCTCGTGCTCGGCACGCTCGCGTCACTCGCGGTGGCGCGCTACCGCTTCTTCGGCCGCGACACGATCTCGTTCCTCGTCGTCCTGCCGATCGCGCTGCCCGGCATCGTCACCGGGATGGCGCTGAACGCGACGTTTCGGACCACGCTCGAGCCGCTCGGTGTCGGTCTCGGCCTCTTCACCATCGTCGTCGGGCACGCCACGTTCTGCATCGTTGTCGTCTACAACAACGTGATCGCACGACTCCGCCGCACGTCACGCTCGCTCGAAGAGGCTTCGATGGACCTCGGCGCCGACACCTGGCAGACCTTCCGCTTCGTCACGTTCCCAGCGCTGCGGAGCGCGCTCTTCGCCGGCGCCCTGCTCGCCTTCGCGCTCTCGTTCGACGAGGTGATCGTGACCACGTTCACCGCGGGAGCCGACCAGACGCTGCCGATCTGGATCCTCACCAACCTTTCCAGGCCCAACCAGCTGCCGATCGTGAACGTGGTCGCCGTGCTCGTCGTGTTGCTGTCGGCGATCCCCGTCTACCTCGCACAGCGACTGAGCCAGGACGCCACCGGAATCACCGCGCCCGCCACAGCGGCTGCCGGAGCGCGACAATGACCGTGAACACGAATCGAGGAGGCTGAAGCAGTGAGCGTTGCGACGTCCAAGCACAAGAACTTCGTCGGCGGGGAATGGGTCGACGCGGCCGAGGGCGGGACGATGGAGGTCATCAACCCGGCGACCGGCGAGACGATCGCGGAGGTCCCGCGGGGAACGCAGGCCGACGTCGACCGCGCCGTCGAGGCGGCGAAGAAGGCGTTCGAGGAATGGCGCGACACGACGCCCGGTGAGCGCGCGGAGATGCTCCTCAAGCTTGCCGATCTGATCGACGAGCACACCGACGAGCTGGCCGAGCTCGAGTCACGGAACGTCGGCAAGCCGCTCTCGTACGCGAAGGACGAACTGCCGGTCTGCTCCGACAACCTCCGCTTCTTCGCAGGCGCCGGCCGCGTGCTCGAAGGCAAGTCCGCCGGCGAGTACATGCGCGGCTATACCTCGATGACTCGCCGCGAGCCGCTCGGCGTCGTGGGCGGAATCGCGCCCTGGAACTACCCGCTGATGATGGCGGTCTGGAAGATCGCGCCGGCGCTCGCCGCCGGGAACACGCAGGTGCTGAAGCCGTCCGAGCAGACGCCGCTCACGACGCTCCGTTTCGCCGAGCTCGCCGCCGACGTACTCCCGGCCGGGGTACTGAACGTGATCACCGGCGACGGCGAGCCGGTCGGCGCCGGCATCGTCCGCCACCCGGACGTGCGCCTCGTCTCGCTCACAGGCGATGTGGCGACCGGCAAGGAGATCGCGCGAACCGCGGCCGACACGCTCAAGCGCGTGCACCTCGAGCTCGGCGGCAAGGCGCCCGTGATCGTCTTCGACGACGCCGATCCTGCCGCAGTCGCGGAGGGGATCAAGATCGCCGGTTACTGGAACTCGGGCCAGGACTGCACCGCGGCCTCGCGCGTCATGGCCGGCCCGAAGATCTACGACAAGCTGCTGGAGGAGCTCGTCCCCGCGGTCGAGTCGCTGCACGTCGGCGATCCGGCGGAGGGCGACGAGATCGAGATGGGCCCGGTGATCTCGAAGGCGCAGCAGGAGCGAATCTTCGGCTTCCTGGAGCGCGCGAAGGGCGCCAAGGTCCTCACAGGAGGCGACTCGAACGGCTCACGCGGCTTCTTCGTCTCACCGACGGTCGTGACGGACGTCGGCCAGACGGACGAGATCGTCCAGCGCGAGGTCTTCGGCCCGGTCGTGACCGTGCAGCGCTTCTCGTCCGACGACGAGGCGATCGAGTGGGCGAACGGCGTCGACTACGGCCTGGCGGCAAGCGTGTGGACCCGCGACGTCGGGCGCGCGATGGACGCCGCCCGCCGGCTCCGGTTCGGAACCGTGTGGGTCAACGACCACATCCCGCTGGTCTCGGAGATGCCGCACGGCGGCTTCAAGCAGTCGGGCTATGGCAAGGACCTGTCGATCTACGCGCTCGAGGACTACACCGAGATCAAGCACGTGATGGTGAACCTGAGCCACTAGGTAGGGCTTGTAGCGCCCCGCTATTTGACCTGCAAGATGATGTTGCCGAAGCTCGGATCGGCTGTGCCGTCGCCGTTGATGCCCACCACGCGGAGGAACACGTCCGCCTTTGCGCCTGCCGGGAGGTTGAGCCATGCGGACACCTTGAGGCCTGTCGTGTTGATGCCCACAGACGGGCCCGTACCGCCATCGAGGTAGTTCCAAGCAGCCTGGTCGAGCGAGTACTGCACCCGCAGCGCAGCAGTCGCGGTTCCGGCCTGCCCGACGTTGGAAAGCAGTCGCACCTGTGCCG
>JALZOQ010000453.1 GCA_030913835.1 Actinomycetota bacterium
GAATAGGGTTGCCGTCCGCCAGAGCGCGATCGAGGCGCTTCAGGACAACGACCGCGCAGCCTTCGCCGCGACCGAAGCCGTCCGCCTCAGCGGAGAAGACCTTCGAGCGCCCGTCCGGAGCCAGCGCACGCAGCTTGCACAGCTGCACAGTCTCGTCGGGGCCGAGCATCAGCTTGGCGCTGCCGACGACCGCCGTGGAGCACTCGCCCTGCCGGATGGCCTGGACTGCTGAATGCAACGCGACGAGTGAGGATGAGCAAGCGGTGGCGATGACCATGCTCGGGCCGTGCAGCCCCAGCTTGTAGGACAGACGACCCGCCGTGAAGCTCAGCGTCGTGCCGGTGGCCATGTATGGCTCGGAGCCGAGGTGGTCCGTCGCCTGCTGGAGGTAGTCGTTGATGAACTCGTCGCCCCCGAGGTACACAGCGGTGTCGCTACCTCGCAGCGAGGCGGGATCGATACCGGCCGACTCGACCGCGCTCCAGGCCGCTTCGAGCAGCAGCCGGTGTCGCGGATCCATGCTCGCGGCTTCCCGCGGAGAGATCCCGAAGAATGCGGCGTCGAAGCAGTCGACGTGATCGATCAGCGCAGCGTTGCGCACGTACATCTTGCCGGGCGCGTCCGGCGACGCGTCGTAAAGCGCATCGACGTCCCAGCGCTCCGGGGGAATCTCGCGCACCGCATCGCTACCGTCGATGAGGAGCTCCCAGAAGTCGTCCAGTGAGGATGCTTTCGGAAAGCGGCATGACACGCCGATGATCGCGACGCGATCCGGGGCTGGCGCACCAGGCTGCGCGTCGCGTGCCACCTGCGCGGCCGCGGGAGACACGACGCCCTGACGCCCGCGACCGTCCGTCGCGTCCTTTGCGGTCGGCGCGGCCTCGATGGCGGAGGCGAAGTGCCGCTCCTCGAGATGCTGCGTAAGGGCGTCCAGGCACGGCTGCTCAAACGCCAGCGTGGCAGGCAGACGGATTCCGAGCTCCGTCTGCAGCTTGGCCTGGAGATCCAGTGCTGCCAAAGAGTCCAGCCCCATCTCCTCGAAACCGCGGGTTGGGTCGATCTCGTGTCCGGGGACGCCACCGAGGAGGCTCTCGACCGCCGCCGCGACCGTGTCGCGAAGGATCGTGCGCGCCTGTTCCGGCGGCGCCTCGCGCAGCCGTGCCGCGAAGTCCATCTCAGCGACCGGGTCCGCGTGCTGCCCGGCCTGCCCGATCGGCTCGACAAGCGCCTCGATCATGGCCGGGGCGCCTCCTCGCGCCGCAGCGAAGCTGCGCCAATCGATGTCCGCCACGACAAGGTGCGCCGCTTCGCTGCTCATCGCTGCCGCAAGCGCGCCGATAGCGGCCGCGGGTGACATCGGTCGCTCGCCCTCTTCCTCGAGTCGCGCGCGATGCATCTCGCTCATCCGCGCCGTCATGCCGACGCCGGCCCAGCTCCCCCAGCTGACACTGAGGGCTGGCAGTCCACTCCTACGGCGGTGGCGGGCGAGGGCATCAAGGAACGCGTTCGCGACGCCGTAGCTGCTCTGCCCTCGGTACCCGAGGATCGAGGCGAGCGACGAGAACATGACAAAGAAATCCAGCGGACGGTCCTGTGTGAGCCGGTGAAGGATCCATGCACCGTTGATCTTGGCGCCGACGATGCCGGGCAGCTGCTCGGCGGTCTGTCGCAGCAGGATTCCGTCCTCGAGCGCGCCAGCCAAGTGGAAGATCCCGCGCAGGTCGGGACCGCAGTCCTCCACGATCTTCCGCATGCGTGACTCATCGACGACATCGGCGCAAAGCGTCTCGACCTCAACGCCAGTGGCGGCGAGCTCTGCCCAAGTCGCCGCGTCGGAGACGGCCGTCTCGCCCCGCCGGCTAACGAGGACAAGGCGCCGCGGCGTCAGGCGCGCCACGGCGAGGGCGAGTTGCAACCCGAGTCCACCGGTGCCACCGGTGATCAAATAGGTCCCGCCCGAGCGGATGGGGAGGTTGTGGGCCGAAGCGGACCCGGACGTCGCCAGTGGTCGCAGACGCGGACGGTAGAGACTCGCAGAGTGCACGGCGAGCTGCTCTTCACCATCGGGGGCGCCTCGGCGGACGAGGTCGGCGACAATGTCTAGGTCCCTACTCTGAAGCGAGTCCGGCACGCTGAGTGCCACGCACCGTAACTCGGGATGCTCTGCGGTCAGCGTCCGCGCCAGGGCGGCGGCACCGGACTGCCCGAGCTCTCGCTCCGTGGTGGCGGTGCCGAGGTCGCCCTCGCTCGTTACGATCCACAGCGTCCCGACCTCGGGCGATGCCAGGACCGCCTCCAAGATCAGCCTCGTGTCAGCCAACAGGCGAACTGCATCGGCGGCGCTGTCCTCGACGTCGCCGGCTTCGACCACCAGCACGACTTCCGAGCCCACCGGCTCGCCCACGGCGTGACGCAGGGACGGCGAGTCGGCGGCGGGCACCTCGACGCATTGATGCCCGCGCGCACTGAGGTGAGCAGCAAGGCGCTCGGCGACCGTGCCCTTCCCGACCATGACGCACCGCCGCGACGGGAACGTCGCTTCGTCGGAGACGCTCACTGGCTCCCACGTGACCGCGAGGCATCGGGGAGTCGGGTCGTGCTCGCCTGGAGCTTGGGGCGTCCATGCGTCGGCCGGTACTGCCGCTACGGGCTCGATCGGATCGGGAGGGCGCCTCGGTGGGGGCTCGATCCAGTGACGACGACGCTGGAACGCGTAGGCCGGTAGCGGCACGCGCCGCCGAGCAAACGGCGCATCGAACCCCGCCCAGTCGACGTCGGCGCCCACGAGGTAGAGCTTCTGCAAGCTGCCGAGGGCGGCATGCGGCTCTGCGGGCGTCATGCTCGGAAGCCAGAGGACGTTGGGTGCCGACACACACTGGCGGGCGAGGTTGGTCAGAGTCGGCTTCGGCCCGAGCTCGACGAAAGCGCGTATGCCCAGGTCGTGCGCAACCTGCATTGCACGATCGAACTTCACCGGCTCGATGACGTGCCTGACCCAGTAGTCGGCCGTCGTCAGCTCGGACGGCCCGACCGGTGCGCCGGTCACGTTCGAAACAATGTCCGTCCTCGGCTCTGAGTAACGGATCGTATTCGCAACCGCCCGGAACGGCTCGAGCATCGGCTCCATCAGCGGCGAATGAAACGAGTGCGAGACGTTCAGTGGGATCGTGTCCACGCCATCCCGTTGGATCTCGTCGCAGACCTGTCGCAGCGCATCGGACCGGCCCGAGATCACTGTGGTGTCGGGGGTGTTGATCGCAGCGATCGCGACGTGGGCGGCGTAAGGCGCGAGATAGCCGGCCACCACCTCCGCGGAGGCATTGACCTGCGCCATGCCGCCGCCGCGCGGCAGGTCTTGCATCAGCCGACCGCGAGCGGCGACCAGCTTCAGTGCATCCTCGAGGTCGAAGACTCCCGCCACGCAGGCGGCGACGCATTCCCCGAGGCTGTGGCCGACTACCACGCTCGGGCGTATGCCCCACGAGTCCCAGAGGCGGCTGAGCGCAAATCCGACCGCGAAGAGCGCTGGCTGCGCATTCCCGGTGTCGTCGATGCACGACGCGGACTCCGACCCATAGAGCATCTCGATGAGAGACCCGTCGATGAGGGGTCGGAGGATCGCGTCGCAGCGGTCGATCGCAGCCCGGAAGACCGGCTGCGTGTCGTATAGACCGCGGCCCATCCCGGCGTATTGCGAGCCCTGGCCGGTGAACAGAAAACCGATGCGCGGGCTTCGACCATCGACCCGGGACGCGCTCCGGAGATCGCGGTCGTCGAGCATGGCGCAGAGCTGGGAGCGTGCCTGCTCGACCCCGCCGGCCAGCACAGCCACGCGCATGTCGAGGTGGCGTCTTCCCGTTGCAGCTGAGTAGCAGATGTCCGCGAGCACGCCGTCGGGCTCGTCTTCCAGCCGTTGCTCATACCGTGCAATGTTGGCGCGTAGCGCATCGGTAGAGCGGCCCGAGATCGGAAGGATGTGCATCGGCCGGTCGCTGCCAACCGGCGGCGCCGGAGCGCGTATCGGGGGCTCTTCGAGCACGATGTGGCAGTTGGTCCCACCCATGCCGAACGAGCTGACGCCCGCGATCCGGCGTCCGCCATCGCCTACCGGCCATTCGCGGAGCTCAGTGTTGACGAAGAAGGAGCTCTCCTCCAACCCGCTGAGCGGGTTCGCCTCGCTGAAGTGGAGGCTGGGCGGGATTTCGCGGTGATAGAGGCCTAGCGAGGTCTTGATGAGCCCGATGACCCCGGCTGCCTCGTCCAGATGACCGATGTTTGTCTTGACGGAGCCGATCGCGCAGGATCCCACGCGGCGCGGCGCCGTCCGCCCGAACGCCTCGGTCAGGCCCGCGATCTCGACAGGGTCGCCGAGCTTGGTGCCGGTGCCGTGCGCTTCTACATAGGAGACCTCGTCTGCCGAGATACCCGCGGTTCGATGCGCTTCGGCGATGACGTCCGCCTGAGCATCGACGCTTGGGCCGGAGTAATCCATCTTCTGCGCCCCGTCGTTGTTGACGGCCGAGCCCCTCACGACTGCATAGATGCGGTCGCCGTCCGCAACCGCGGCCGAGAGGCGCTTGAGCACGACAGCACCTAAGCCGTTGCCGAACACAGTGCCGTCGGCCTGGGCGTCGAAGGCCCGGCAGTGGCCGTCGGCCGAAAGCATCATCCCCTCGCGCCACAGATATCCCGTGTTCTGCGGCGTGATGACGGACACCGCACCCGCCAGCGCGACATCGCACTCCCCGTTGAGGAGTGCCTGCCGCGCCATGTGAACCGCGACCAGCGCCGTGGAGCAGGTCGACTGCACGTTCACGCTCGGGCCCCGCAAGTTCAACTTGAAGGAGATGCGGGTCGGGAGGTGATCGCGGGCGTTGCCCTGTTCGATACGTAGCTCGGTCGCCTCGTTGAAGTGCCGGTGACTGAGGAATGTCCTGCCGCCCAGCTTCGCCGGGAGCACGTTGTTGATGAGATAGGTGCTCAGGCTCGAGCCGGCGTAGACCGCGACGCGGTAGCGCTCTGTCTCGACGCCGGCGTCGTCGAACGCTTCCCAGGCGCACTCGAGGAACAGGCGCTGCTGCGGGTCGATCACCGCCGCTTCTGCGGCGCTGTAGCCGAACAATTCCGCGTCGAATCGATCGATGTCGGGGATCGTCGCGCCCACCGGGACGAAATGGGGATCCCGGGTCTGGTCGCCGTCCAGCTTGATGACGTCGTCCTCGGCCAGCGGCACGACCGACTCGATGCCGTGGCGAAGGTTCGCCCAGAGCTCGTTGACGCTGCTGGCTCCGGGCACGCGGCATGCCATGCCGATGATCGCCACTTCGTCCTGCTCTCTGCCCGACGAGTCGCTGCGGGCCTGACGTACTCGCTGAGCCGGCGTGGCCAGCTCGTCGTTGAGATTGTTCAGGTGCTGCGCCAGCGCCGCAACCGTCGGGTATCGGAACAGTGTCTGGACTGGAAGGTCTCTGCCCAGCGCCTCGCTAAGTCGCTGGTGAGCTCGTACGAGCAGAATCGAGTCCCCGCCGAGTTCGAAGAAGGTGCTGCGGACGTCGACATCGGCGATCTCAAGCAGCTCAGACCAGATCTCCGCGATCAGGACCTCGACGCGGGATCTTCCCGCCTGCTGGGTCGACTGTTCACGGCCCACCTCGGGCAGTGAGCGAACATCCAGCTTGCCGCTCGGTGTGAGCGGCAGCGCATCGAGCAGCGCGATTGCCGTCGGCACCATGTAGTCGGGCAGACGGGTGGAAAGGCTGGAGCGAAGTGTGGTGGTCAGTGCCGTTCGGTCCTGTCCTTCGGACGGGACGACGTAGGCGAAGAGGCGCGTGCTTCCCGTGGCCGTACGCTTGGCGGTCACCACGCACTCGGCAACCGCCGGATGATCGGCCAAGACGGCCTCGATCTCGCTCGGCTCGACCCTAAAGC
>JALZOQ010000474.1 GCA_030913835.1 Actinomycetota bacterium
CCGAGCGCCTGACGGGTCGTCCAGTGCGCGTCCTCTCCGGCCGGGTCGAGATCGACGTCAAGGACGAGGTTCAGCTCGAGGAGCTCGCGGAGACCCTCGAACGCCTCTGCGGAACCTCGCCCCCGTAACTCAACCGGCCAGCGGGGCGTTGAAGTGATGTCGTGCTCAGGCTCTGGCTCCAGGACATCGAATCGCTCGAGGCGATCTCTCAGAACGACGAGGCGAAGCAGATCTTCCTCCGCATGGCCGCGATGTCGCAGGCCGGCCGCCTCACGAGCTTCCTGACCGAGCTCGCGCACGACCAGGAGCTCGACGACGAAACGAAGGTCACGCTGTCTGAGCTGGCGCGCGACCACTCGTTCCTGCTCGCCGTTGAGGATTACCTCCGGCGCACGCAAGTCTTTCATTAAGACGTCCGCTACGATTCGCCGCCGCGCGGGCGATTAGCTCAGTTGGTTAGAGCGCCGCTCTGATAAGGCGGAGGTCCGTGGTTCGAATCCACGATCGCCCATCTCCGAAGGCCCTACTAGCCAGGGGTTTTCTTGTTTCGCGGGAGACGTGTAGTCCGGCTCGTTCGCGGCGAAGTGAACGCTGTGCCGTCGTCAGCGCTCTCGAGCAGGCATGATCCTGGCGTGGATCCGGCGGCGAGGTAGCGGTTTGGCGCGGCGAGCAGCCGCGCGTTTTCGACGCAGTTTTTGCCGGGGCCCGTACTGCGGGGCTCGGGCGGCTGCGCGCCCACCGCTACGACTCGGAGGTACCACGAATGAATCGTCAGAACCTCTTCTCCGACGCATGGGACGGAGACAACGAAGAATTCGGGACTCGGCATCGATTCTTCTGGCGGCCGGACGACGCCAGGATAGGAGCAACGCTGTACGAACTGGCCCCCGACGCGCATGGGATGAAGATGCATATGCACTTCGGAGCCGAAGAGATGTTCTTCGTCCTGAGCGGTCGTCCCGTCTTCCGGAACCAACACGGCGAAGAGGAGTTAGCTCCGGGGGACTTCGTCTTCTGCCCCGAGGGACGTGCCGGCCTACACACGTTCAGCAACCCGACCGAAGAACCCGCTCAGATCCTCGCGATCAGCGCCGGGAGCTTCCCCGACGTCGTCGCCTACCCCGAACACGGATATGCATGGGTGGCGACTCGCGATCCCGATCCCAAGCTACTCGCGAGAGGCGGCGACCCCGGCATAATCGCTCGCTTCGAGATCCCGATCGAGTAATCGCTCGGCCGTATCGACCATCGCCAGAGCCGAAGAGGCCGCGCGAGCGGCCTCTTCGCTTACTCGGCTTGAGGCCCCTCGGAGTCCCGCCCTTGCGGCGCCCTTGGCACGATCGCCCACTCGCCCGGCTCCTTTCGAGGGACGCTGATTCAAGGGATGTTCCGGGCCTCGGGCGGGGCCGATCTCTCGGTTGCGCGGCTCGGGGGTCCTCGCAACTGCGGACATGCGGATCGGCGACCTCGTCACCTACCACGGCACCCAGTACGTCCTGCGCGGACTGGACCCGATGAGCGTGCCCGAGCGGCGCGCCGAGCTCGAGGATCCTGCGACCGGCGAACGGCTCCGGGTGCTGCTCTCCGAGGTCGAGGAAGGCCCTGCAGAGCCTCGGGTTTGACCGCGAGACCCTGAGCTAACATGGGTTGCGAGGCGCCTTTCGCATGGTCGAGATGGTCATCTACGGAGTCAGCTTCGACCTGGTCGGCAAGCAGCCGATCGTGTTGCTGAAGACCGCCGACGGGAATCGCTTCCTCCCCATCTGGATCGGCCACCCCGAGGCGGCGGCGATCCTGATGAAGCTCCAGAACGCTTCGACCCCGCGCCCGATGACACACGACCTCGTGACCGAGATCCTCGGCCAGCTGAACGCCGAGGTCGTTCGCATCACCGTTACCGAGCTGCGTGAGAACACGTTCTTCGCGCAGGTCACCGTGCAGCAGGACGGCTCCGAGGTCGAGATCGACTCGCGGCCTTCCGACGCGATCGCGCTCGCGATCCGCTCCGACGCTCCGATCTACGCCGCCGAGTCGGTGATCGAGGAGTCGGCGATCGAGTTCGAGGGCGAGGAGGTCAACGAGGAAGAAATGGTCGACGAGTTCAAGAAGTTCCTCGAGAACGTCTCGCCCGACCAGTTTGCCGTCGAGGACGAGGAGCACGGCCAGGGCTAGGCCGCGATCCCGATCCGGATTAGCCGTAGATCCGGATCGTGAAGCCGTGCGGGTGCATCGAGTACAGCCGGGTCGCGACCCACATGGGCACGCGGACGCACCCGTGGCTCGCGGGGTAGGTCGGCACCTCGGGATAGCCGTGGATCGCGAAGCCGCGCAGGAAGTACGTCGGGTACCAGAGCACCCAGCTCCAGCCGGCGACACGGCTGTAGACGTGCCAGGTGCCGAGCGGCGTGTTCCCGGTCGCGCCGGTCGACACGGCCACGGCGAGGACGACCTTTCCGTCCCGCACCTCGAAGAGCACCTGCCGCGACTTGTCGACCTCGACGTGGTTGCCGCTTGGGTAGCGCGCCCGCGGGACGGTCGCTCGGGCGAGGGCTCGCCACACGCGGGCGTCCACATTGCCCGTGCGCGGGAGCCCGGTGACCTTCTGAAACGCGATCACGGCGTCTCGCGTGTCGACGCCGTAGCTGCCGTCAACGCGCTGGAGCGCATAGCGCAGATCCCAGAGGCGCTGCTCGAGCCCGCGGACCGCCGGGCCGCGCGACCCGTAGCCGAGGCGAGGCTGCGCGACGACGGCACTCACGGTCCGTCCGACGGCCACCCAGCCTGCGACCGGTTGCGCGCTGACCCTGATCCTGTAGACGCGCGGACGCGCCGTGTCGAGCGCGATTCGGGCCCCGTCGGGGTAGTCGCGGTCGACCCGGAGGACGCCGCCCTTCCAGATCCGCACATGCAGCGTGCCCGACGCGGCAGGGACGAGCCGCGAGACGAACGCCAGGCGCTGCCCGACCGCGGGTGCGCCGTCGAGCCGCGTCACGAGCGTCGGCTTCACGAGCACCTGCACCGGGTTTGACAGCACTCCACCGACGGAGACGGCGTATTCGCCGGGGACGCG
>JALZOQ010000033.1 GCA_030913835.1 Actinomycetota bacterium
GCTGACGACCTGCTGGAGAAATTGCGCCACGTCAGTAGCCCAGGTACGACTTTCGGACGCCTTCGTGCCGCTCGAGCTCCGCGCTCGCGCCTTCGACCGCGACGCGCCCGACCTCGAGCACGTACGCGCGCGCCGAGCTCTCGAGGGCGATCTTCGCGTTCTGCTCGACGACCAGCACGCTGAGGCCGTCCTCGGTGTTCAGCTCGCGGACGATGCGGAAGATCTCGGCGACGATCGTCGGCGCGAGCCCGAGCGACGGCTCGTCGAGCATCAGCAACCGCGGCCGCGAGACGAGGGCCCGCGCGAGCGCCAGCATCTGTTGCTCGCCGCCGCTGAGCGTTCCGGCCTGCTGGTGCTTTCGATCTTCGAGCCACGGGAAGTACCCGAGCACGCGCGGCGCTTCGGCCTGAATCGTCTTGCGCTCCCCGCGGACGTATGCGCCCATGCGCAAGTTCTCCCAGACGGTCAGCTCCGGGAAGAGGCCACGGCCTTCAGGGACGTGCGCGATCCCGAGCTTCGCGATCGACTCCGGCGAGCGCCGCCCGAGCCCGCGGCCGTCGAACGATACGTCGCCGCCGCGCCGTACGGTGCCCGAGATCGCGCGGAGCGTCGTCGTCTTCCCCGCGCCGTTCGCGCCGAGCAACGCGACGACCTCGCCTTCGGCCAGCGTCAGCGTGACGTCGTGAAGGGCCTTGATCGGGCCGTAGCGCGCCTCGACGGCGCGCAGCTCAAGCAGCGGCACTGTCGGTACCGAGGTAGGCCTCGATCACGGCCGGGTTCGCCCGGACCTCCGCGGGCGTCCCTTCGGCGATCTTCTGGCCGAAGTTGAGGACGTGCACGTGGTCGCAGACCGACATGACGAGGTTCATGTGGTGCTCCACGAGACAGATGGTGAGGTCGAAATCCTTCCGGACGCCGCGGATCAGCCCGCCGAGCTCCCCTACCTCCTCGTGGTTCAACCCGCCTGCGGGCTCGTCGAGCAGCAGGAGTCGCGGCCGGGAGACCAGCGCGCGGGCCAGCTCGATGCGCTTGAGAGTCCCGAACGGCAGGCCCGCGACGACGCGGTCCGAGAACCCGTCGAGGGAGAGCGCCTCCAGCGTCTCGTGGGCGAGCGCCTTGCCCTTGCGCTCGCCGAAGGGTCGCACCCGCGTGTGCGCGCCGACGAGCACGTTCTCGAGCACGGTCATGGAGGGGAAGAGCGCGACGTTCTGAAACGTGCGCGCCACGCCGGCCCGCACGACACGGCTCGGCCGCACGCCGAGCAGGTTGTTCCCGTCGAAGAGCACCTGCCCCGAGTCGGCCTTGTACATCCGCGTGATCACGTTGAAGAGAGTGGTCTTGCCGGCGCCGTTCGGGCCGATCAGCCCTCCGATCGTCCCTTCCTCCAGCTCCAGCGAGACGCCCGAGAGCGCGACGATGCCGCCGAATCGACGCGTGACGTTGTGCACCTCGAGGAGCGCCATGGGCAGGACGCGGGATGATATGACGCTCGCGGATGGAGAGTGGGCTGGTCGGGCTGGAAGAGGGCGTCCTGCGCGTCACGTTCGCGCTGCCGCTCGGCATCGACCACGTCCACTGCTACCTGCTGCGCGACTCCGGCGGCGCTTGGACGCTCGTGGACACTGGGCTCGGGCTGCCGGATGCGGAGGAGCGGTGGACAGCGATCCTCGAGGAGCTCGACGCGCCGGTCGCGCGGATTGTGGTCAGCCACTTCCACCCCGATCACATCGGCGCGGCGGCGATCGTCGCACGCCTGACCGACGCTCCTGTCCACCAAGGCCGCCTCGACTACGAGCAGTGCCAGCGTGTGTGGGGAACCGGCAGGTCGGTGGAGGCGTACGCCGCGTACATGGTCGAACACGGCATGCCGGAGGAGGACGCCGGTGGTCTCCGACGTGAGAGCGACATGCTCGCCGACGTCGTCCACTTGCCCGCCGACCCGCATTTCCTCGATGCCGGCGACGAGGTGGACGGCTGGGAGATCCTGCATCTTCCGGGCCACGCCGACGGGCACCTCGGGCTGCTCCGCGAGGGCGTGCTGATCGCGGGAGACGCGCTCCTGGCGACGATCAGCCCGAACGTCGGCCTCTACCCCGGGGGCCGGCCCGATCCCCTCGGCGACTACCTCGACTCGCTCGGCCGGATCGCAGAGCTCGCGCCGAGCGTCGCGTATGCCGGCCACGGCCCGACGATCGCCGACCCCGCCGCGCGCGCCCGCGAGCTGGTGGAGCATCATCGCGAACGTCTGGAGCGGACGCGCGCGGCGCTCGACGGCGCGGCGCTGACCGCATACGAGATCTCGCTCG
>JALZOQ010000053.1 GCA_030913835.1 Actinomycetota bacterium
GCATTGCGACGGTCTATCTCGCCATCGACGTTAGGCACCACCGCAAAGTCGCGCTCAAGGTCCTGCGACCTGAACTCGCCGCGGTCAACTGGCGCGCCGAGTTGCGCGCCGCCTCGGCCCGAACGAATCCATGAGCCGGGCTGCGGGACGCCGCGTCGCCCTATCGCACTTTGGCGCGAATGAATGACTCCGTCGCGCGTTTGACCAACGTCCTCGCCGGCCGCTACGTGGTCGAGCGCGAGCTCGGCGCGGGCGGGATGGCGACCGTGTACCTCGCGCACGACGTGAAGCACGACCGCGACGTCGCGGTCAAGGTGCTGCACCCCGACCTGGGCGCGGCGCTCGGCGGGGAGCGCGCGGGCGGCGAGCAGCAGCACGAGCCAGGTCGCGGCTCCGAGCAGCAGCTGGCCGCGCCGGTCGACGAAGCGGTCGAGCCATAGGAGCGCCGCGAAGAACGGCACCATCGCCGCGACGAAGCGGCCGGGGTTCCTCACCGTCGAACGAAGGCGTCGACTCGGCGACGCCGCATCAGAGCCCGCGTGGGCTTCGCCCGCGCGGGCGGATAAACCAGCTCCATGCGGCCGCAAACTCTCCGAACCCCCATTACCGTCGAAACTGCAGGTCGTGCCAGGACGGAATCGGGGCGAGCTCGAGCAGCGCGCGGCCCCCGCGCGGATCGCGATAGCCGAAGTCGGCAACCTCGTCGTCCCAGGCCACCTCGAGCAGTCCTTCCTTCACCCGGTGGTCGAGCCACGCGCCGCGGAAGACGAGCTTGCGTACCCAGTAGACGAGCGACTCGCCGTCGAGGAGTGACAGGCGCTCCCAGTGGCGGACGAGGTAGCGCCCGAGCGGGCTGCGCGGCTCGTCGATGCGCCCGTCCGCGGCGAGCTCGACGAGATCGGCGGTCTCCTCCTCGTCCAGCTCGTTGCCGCTGATCAGCCCGAGCTTCACTGCAGCGGCCGTGACCCGCTGCTCGAAGTCGTAGGCGTTGAAGCCGAAGCGGTAGCCCAGGAACTCGACCACATAGTCCTCGCCGGACGTGTAGTTCGCCTCGACCACGGACGTGAGGATACCCTCGGCCACGTGAGCCTCAGACTCGTCGCAGCGTCCTTCGCGGTCACCGCGCTCGTCCTGCTCGCGTCGTGGCTCCTGCGCTGGCCACTGGAAAAGGCTGCGCTGCTTGCGCCCGCGATCGTGGTCTTCGTGGCGCTCGGCCTCGGGGTCATCGTCTTCTGGGGACGAGTCGCCTGGGACGGTTTCCGCGCCAGCTCGCACCAGCGCTGGATCGTGGCCGGAGGCGTCTCGTTCGTCGCGCTCGTCACCGTCCTGACGCTGCTCGGCGTCCAGCTGCCGCGCGAGTAGTACGGCTACCCCTACCGCAAGACCCCAGCCGGCCGCATGGGCGTGCACTCCCGCCGGCGAGGGATGCTGGAGGCACTACATCGAGCGGAGGCGCACAGGCCCACATACCCCTTATCGCCGCCGCCCCGCTCACTGGCATCGACGAGGGAACGCGCCCGCATCGGGCGCACTCGTCTGTGACGAACTTGTTGCACTTTCACGCCTGATCTAGCCGAAAATCGATCGGCTCCGTCCGACCGCACTCGTACCGTGAGTCGACATGCACGAGGGCACCTGGACACTGAGTCCGTGCCCGCCCCGGGAGTCGAGCGCCCTCGCGAGGGAGCTCGACATCAGCGAGATCACGGCTAGCGTGCTCGTCCGGCGCGGGTATGGCGACCCCGAGGAGGCGCGCGCCTTCCTCGCCGGAGAGCAGCCGTTGCACGACCCGTTCCTGCTCGGGGACATGGCCGTCGCGGTCGAGCGGATCCGCGCGGCGATCGCAGCCGGCAAGCGGATCTGCGTCCACGGCGACTATGACGTCGACGGCATCTGCGCGACTGCGCTCGCCGTGCTCACCCTGCGGACGCTCGACGCCGATGTCGAGTGGCATTTGCCGAGCCGCTTCGAGGAGGGCTACGGCGTCGCCGGGCAGACGCTCGAGCGGCTCGCCGAGCAAGGCTGCGGGCTGGTTCTCACCGTCGACTGCGGGATCACGGCCGCCGCAGAGGTCGCTGCGGCGCAGGCGAGTGGGCTCGAGGTGATCGTCACGGACCACCACCGGCCCGGTGAGCGGCTCCCCGACTGCCCGATCGTGGCCACGCGTCCCTCCGAGTATCCCTTCCCGGAGCTGTGCGGGACGGGCGTCGTCTTCAAGCTCGCCCAGGCGCTCCTCGGGGCCGACTCCGACGAGCTGAAGCGGCACCTCGACCTCGTCGCGCTTGCGACGATCGCCGACGTCGTCCCGCTCGTCGGCGAGAACCGCTCGCTCGCGATCGCGGGCCTGCGCGGGCTCGCCCGCACGCAGAAGCCCGGATTGCGCGCGCTGATGCAGGTCGCACGGGTCGACCCGGCCGCGGTCGACGCCGGAGCGTGCGGTTTCCGGCTCGGTCCGCGGATCAACGCGGCCGGAAGGCTCGGCCATCCGGCCGCTGCGCTCGAGTTGCTCCTGACGGACGATCCAGAGGTCGCGCGCACGCTCGCGCGCAAGCTCGAGGAGCTGAACCGCGAGCGGCAAGCGGTCGAGGAGCGGATCGCGCGCGAGGCGACCGCAAAGGTCGAGGAGTGGCCGGAGGCGCAGCAGCGCCGGCGTGGCTACGTCCTCGCGGACGAGAACTGGCACGAAGGCGTGATCGGGATCGTCGCGTCGCGGCTCGCCGAGCGCTTCAACCGACCCGTCGTGCTCATCGCGGGGGGCGACGAGGAGTGGAAGGGGTCGGGCAGGTCCATTCCCGCCTTCGATCTCCACGGCGCGCTCGGTGCGTGCGCGGCGCAGCTCGAGCGGTTCGGCGGACACCGCGCCGCCGCCGGCCTGTCGATCCGTCCCGACCAGATCGAGGCGTTCGGGCAGGCGTTCGCCGCGCAGGCCGAGCTCGCCCTCGGCGACGAGGATCTCCGCCCGGTCACGCGCATCGACGCAGTGCTCCCGCGCGACACGAGGCTGACGCTCGACCTCTGCGAGGAGCTCAGGCAGCTCGCCCCCTTCGGGCTAGGCAACCCTGACGTCACGCTGCTCGCGGGCGACTGCGAGCTCGGCGACCTCGCCACGGTGGGCGAGGGCAAGCACTTGCGCTTCCGGGTGCGGCAGGACGGCCGCGACGCCGGCAGCGCGATCGCGTTCCGTTTCGGCAGCCAACTCGACCGCTTCCGCCGCGTAGGCCGTTACGACGTCGCGTTCCGCCTGCAGGAGAACCGCTGGAACGGCACCGTGGCCCCGCAGCTCGTCGTCCGGCGGGTCTTCGACGCGGCCGAGGGCTACGCAGACCTGCGCGACTGGCTCAAAGGCGAGTTCCGGAAGGACGAGGCGGAGCGTGACGTCGACGCCACCGCGATCTTCGCCGAGCTCGAGCTCGGCGGGGCCGGCGGCAAGCGGCATCTCCTCGAGTCGGAGACGTTCAGGGAGCTGCTGGCGGGAGGACGACTAGCGCGCGCTGCTTAGCGAGAGCCGCGTGCGGCGGGTTCGAGCCGGACGCTCGGATGCGAGCGAGTCCAGTGCAGCCAGCAGGCGGGCCAGCTCGGCGGCCTTGCGTTTCTCTCGACGGCGGAATCTCGACACGGGCGTCACCATTTCTCCATCGGAGCGTGCGCTCCTTCGGTTGAACGGTCGTCCCCCCGCGGAGGGGTTGGGAGCCCCCGCGCGTACAATTGGGGTATGTCGGTCGTCGAGTCAGCTGAGAAACATCAGGACCTCGTCGACGAGCTGCTCGAAGCGGTGGCCGCCTACAACCCGCAGGTGGACCGCGAGCTCCTGATCCGCGCGTTCCGGTTTGCCGAGAAGGCGCACGAGGGTCAGCTCCGCGGCTCGGGCGAGGATTTCATCATCCATCCGTGGGGCGCCGCCAAGATCTGCGCGGAGCTGCGGCTCGACGAGCAGACGATCGCGGCGGCCCTCCTCCACGACGTCGTGGAGGACACGCAGACGTCAATCGACGAGATCCGCGCCGAGTTCGGCGAGGACGTGTCCCGGCTCGTCGAAGGGGTCACGAAGCTGACCCGGATCCAGTTCCAGAGCCGCGAGCAGGCCGAGGCCGAGAACTACCGGAAGCTGATCGTCGCGATGGCCGACGACGTCCGCGTAATTCTGATCAAGCTCGCCGACCGCCTCCACAACCTGCGCACGATCGAGTACCTCGGCAAGCAGACGCAGATCCGCAAGGCCAAGGAAACGCTCGAGGTCTACGCGCCGCTCGCGCACCGCCTCGGCATCCACGCCCTGAAGTGGGAGCTCGAAGACCTCGCCTTCGAGACGCTCCACCCGCGCAAGTACGAGGAGATCAAGGCGATGGTCAGCGAGCGCCGCGCCGACCGCGAGGGGCACGTCTCCGAGGCCTCGCGCGTCCTTCAGCTCGAGCTCGACAAGGTCGACATCCCCGCCGACATCTCGGGCCGCGCAAAGCACTTCTATTCCATTTACGACAAGATGGCCAAGAAGGGCCGGGAGTTCAACGAGATCTATGACCTCACGGCGATGCGCGTAATCGCCGAACGCTCCGGCGACGAGGGGACGCGCGACTGCTACGGCGCGCTCGGCCTGATCCATTCGCTCTGGAAGCCGATGCCCGGGCGCTTCAAGGACTTCATCGCAATGCCCAAGTTCAACCGCTATCGCTCGCTGCACACGACCGTGATCGGGCCCGAGGGGCGGCCACTCGAGATCCAGGTCAGGACGCGCGAGATGCACGAGGAGGCCGAGCTCGGGATCGCGGCGCACTGGATCTACAAGCGCGGCAAGGCGTCAGGCCCCGACGAGGAATGGCTCGCCTGGGTGAAGCAGTTGCTGGAAAACCAGGCCGACGACGACCCGCGCGAGTTCATGCGCACGTTCCGCACCGACCTGTTCGACGACGAGGTGTTCGTCTTCACGCCCAAGGGCTCCGTCAAGACGCTCCCGTCGGGCGCAACGCCGATCGACTTCGCCTACGCGATCCATACCGACGTCGGCCACCGCACGGTTGGCGCAAAGGTGAACGGCCGGATCGTCCCGCTTCACTACCGGCTACGCAGCGGCGAGATCGTCGAGATCCTCACGTCGAAGTCGGGCCGCGGCCCCTCGCGCGACTGGATGAAGGTCGCTGCGTCCTCGCGGGCACGCAACAAGATCCGCCAGTGGTTCTCCCGCGAGACGCGCGAGGAGTCGGAGCAAAAGGGCCGGGTCGCCCTCGAGCAGGCGCTGAAGGCGCAGAACCTGCCGTATCGCAAGCTCGCCGGCTCGCCGCTGCTCGCCCAGGTGATCCGCGACTCCGGCTACAAGAAGGCCGAGGACTTCTATCTCGCGCTGGGCTCGGGGAAGCTCGGCACGGGCCAGATCGTCAGCAAGGTCCTGCAGCGGCTGAAGACCGATCAGGTCGCGGAGGAGGAGGCGCTCCCGCTCAAGACGCCCAGGGAGCGCCATGCCGTCTCGAACGAGGGCTACGGCATTCACGTGTCGGGCGTCGAGGACGTGCTGGTCCGCCTTGCCAAGTGCTGCACACCGGTGCCGGGCGACAAGATCGCGGGCTACATCTCGCTCGGCAAGGGGATCACGATCCACCGCGAGGACTGTCCGAACGTCAAGGCGCTGATGCGGAATCCCGAGCGATTCACGCACGTCGACTGGGACGGCGCGGCCACGCAGAGCTTCCGCGTCCAGATCGCAGTCGACTCGTGGGACCGCCCGCGCCTGCTGGAAGACGTCGCGAGGACGTTCGCCGAGCACGGCGCGAACATCGTCTCGTACGGTGGCGTCGTCGTGGATCAGCTGGCGAAGAACTGGTACACGGCCGAAGTCGGCGACGTGAAGGCCCTGCGGGCGCTGCTGACGGCGCTCCGCAACGTCGACGCGGTCTTCGACGCCTACCGCGTCACGCCCAGCTAGCCGTGTCCTAGCCGTCCCCTCGGACGGGGGATAGCGCAGCCTCCGGGTCCAACTACAACGAGCTTGTAGGGGGAGAGGGCAAGGGCTGCGGCGCCCGGGTCCGCGCGAGGACCGAGGGCTTGGGCGCTGCGCCTGAGCAGCGGCATTACTCCAGGTCGGCGCCCTCGAACGCCCGAACGCGCTCGCGATACTCGTCGGGAATCGGAACGGCTTTCCGCTCGTCGAGGTCGACGAGCACGAGCGTCTGCGTTGCCGTGACCATGAGGAGGTCTTCCCCCTCGACGGGTGCGCTGTCGGTTGGCGGTGCGGTCAGGGAGCGCAGACGCGTCGCGGGCTCAGCCCGCGACGCTGAGGACGGCGCCGCTGAGGTGTCGCCTCTGCGGTGCGCCACGCACTCGAAGGTCGCGCTCGTGCGACCGATGCGCGCCATCCGGACGAAGATCTCGATCAGGTCGTCGAAGCGCGCCGGCGCGAAGTACTCGACCGACGAGGCGCGCATCACGAACTCGTGCGGATCGTCGATGCCGGTCTCGAGCTTCAACAGGCCGAGGTGACGGAGGTACTCGACCCGCGCGGTGTCGAAGTAGGGGAGGTAGCGGCCGTAGTAGACGATGCCCTGGGCGTCGGTGTCCGAGAAACCGACCCGGACGAACGCGGAGAACTTGAACGGAGGCTTGCGGTCGGTCGGGCGGCCGAGCTGGATCACGCCGACGATGCTAGGCGCCCGTGCCGCGTCATGACTTCGACGAGCGCTTCGGGGTCGAGGCATTCCACGGTGACGCCGCGGCCGGTCATCGTCTCAGCGGCGAGGAGAGCGTTGACGATCGCCTCCTCCGTTGCCTCGATGGCCGAGTAGAAGAGCGGGTCGATCGAGTCGTTCGACAGCATCTCCAGCGACACGACGTCCCGACCTTCGAGCCCCCGGTTCCCCGTCGCCCAAGCGAGGATCAGGTCGCCGCTCGTGTTCTCGCCGGCGCCTCCGGTGCGCGCGATGCCGAACGACGCGCGCTGGGCGAGGCGCTCGCACTGATGCGGGAGGAGGGGAGCGTCGGTCGCCACGAGCACGATGATCGAGCCGGCGGGCACGTCGCTCGGGAGCGGAATCCGGTCGGAGCCGAGCTCTTTGCCCACAGGTACGCCGTCGATCTGGAGCCTGGCGCGCCTGCCGTGATTCGCCTGCACCAGGACCCCGACCGTGTTCCCTGCCTCGGTCACCCGCGACGAGGTGCCGATCCCGCCCTTGAAGCCGTGGCAGACCATCCCGGTGCCGCCGCCGACGTTCCCCTCCTGCACGTCCGTGGACGCCGCCTCGAGCGCCGTATGGACGTGCTCCGGCCGTACGTGGAAGCCGTTGACGTCGTTGAGCCGTCCATCCCAGGTCTCGCCGACGACCGGGAGGCTCCACCTGGGAGCGTCGGGACGTGCGACGGCAGCTGCGACGAGCGCGTCTCGCACAACACCGACGCTGTGCGTGTTCGTCAATCCGATCGGCGTCGTGAGCAGCCCCGACTCGCGGATCCATTCGAGCCCCGTCAGCTCTCCGTTCCCATTCAGCCGGTGCGCTCCGGCGAAGACATGCTCGTCGGCGGGCACGACGACCGACACCCCCGTCCGCACGTCGTCGCCTTCGATCAAGGTCACGTAGCCGACGCGCACTCCCGCGACATCGGCGATCGAGTTCCGCGGGCCGACGTCGAGGTCTCCGATCGCGATCCCGAGCTCACGCGCCCTCATAGCTCGCACTCGCTCAAGGCGCGCTCGTGCGGATCACGCCGAGCACCTCGTCGCGCTTGCGCTCCATCAGCTCCTGCGAGCGCGCCTCGAGGTTGAGGCGGAGTAACGGTTCCGTGTTCGACGGCCGCACGTTCATGTGCCAGTCGTCCGCGTCGACCGAGACACCGTCGAGGTGCGTGACCCGGCCCTCCTGTCCAAAGCGCGCCTCGAGCTCCTGCAACGTCCGGGCCACGTCCCGGACGGGCGTGTTCAGCTCGCCGGTGATGAAGTAGCGATCGCGGTAGGGGCGCAAGATCTCCGACAGCTTCCGGCCCTGCTTCGAGATGTACTCGAGCATGAGCAGGAACGGGACGACGCCCGAGTCGGCTTGCGAGAAATCGCGGAAGTAGTAATGGCCGGAGACCTCGCCGCCGAAGACGGCGTCCTCCTCGCGCATGCGGTGCTTGATGAACGCGTGCCCGACGCGGTTCATGAGCGGGACGCCGCCGGCGCGCTCGACCGTCTCGGGGACGGCCCAGCTCGCCCGCAGGTCGTAGATCACCTTCCCGCCGGCCTCCCGGGCGAGGATCGACTCGGCGAGCAGTGCCGTGACGAAGTCGCCGGGGACGAACTCGCCGCTGTCGTCCACGAAGAAGCAGCGGTCGGCGTCCCCGTCGAACGCCACTCCGAGGTCGGCCCCGTCCTCGAGCGTCTTTCCGACGATGAACTCGCGATTCTCGGGAAGGAGCGGGTTCGGCTCGTGGTTCGGGAACGTGCCGTCCGGCTCGAAGAAACAGCGCACTGCCTCGACCGGTAGCCGTTCGAGCACGGGCTCGAGCATGACCCCGCCCATCCCGTTCGCCGCGTCGATCACGACGCGCAACGGCTTGATCGCGTCGACGTCCACGAACGAGAGCACGCGTTCGACGTACGCCGGCCAGACGTCGTACTTCTCGACCTGCCCAGGGGTCTGACCCCCAGGCGTGTCCGAATTCGCCGTGGCGCGCTTGCGGATGTCCAGGAGGCCCGAGTCGCCGCCGACCGGGAGCGCGCCCCGCCGGACGATCTTCATGCCCGTGTACTGCTTGGGGTTGTGCGACGCGGTGACCATGATCCCGCCGTCGAGCTCGAGGTCTCCCACGGCGAAATAGACCATCTCGGTGCCGACGAGCCCGAGATCGAGCAGGTCCGCGCCGGCCTCGGCCGCACCGCCGATGACCGCCTCGGACATGGCCGGCGAGGATAACCGCATGTCGCGGCCGACCGCGATGCGCTGCGGCTCGAACTCCTCCACGTACGCCCGCCCGATCGCCCGCGCGCCGGCTTCGTCGAGCTCGTCGGGGTAGATCCCGCGGACGTCGTACGCCTTGAAGACCTTCGGGTCGAGCACGCGCCGGATGCTACGCGGCAGTCGTGAGCACCGCCTTGATCGCCTGGCTCGACTCCTCGTCGGGCGACTCGCTGATCACCGTTGCCGGTCGCTTGAACTGCGCGAGCGCCTCCGCGAGCGGCTCGGCTCGCAGTGTTCCTTCGCCGTAGGGCAGGTGCTTCGTCTCGTTGCGGTTCGCGAACTGGATGTCGCTGAAGTGGATATGGAACGGCGCACCGGGCTCGAGCACGGCGTCTGCCGCCGCAAGCGCTTCGGCGAACGGCTCCACCGTCGTGAGGGCGCCGTCCGAGGTCGCGTGCATGTGCGCGAAGTCGAGCACGGGGCGTACCCAGCCGCAGCGGCGGGAGATCTCCACCACGTCCTCGACGCTGCCGAGCTCGCGCACGCGGCCCATCACCTCGATCCCGAACGGCACCGCGCGGTCTTTCTTCTCCAGCCGCTCGCGCAGTTCGCCGAGCTGCTCGCAGACCGAGTCGATCGCATCCTCGCGCGTGCGGCCGAGCAGGAAGCCGGGATGGAAGACGACCACCTCCGCGCCCGCGGCCTTCGCGATCCCGGCGGAGTGGTCGAGCATGCCGACGGCCATGTTCAGCTTCTTGCCCCGCTCGGCGTGCCCCATGAAGCCGGCGATCGGCGCGTGCACGGAGAGCGCGATGTCGCGCTCGCGGGCCAGGTCTCCGAGGCGCGCGGCGAAGTCGTAGTCCATCCAGAACCTGCCCTCGAAGTCGATCTCGCAGGCGTCGTAGCCGCGCTCCTGCAGGATCTGCACTGCCTCCTCGGGGCTCTCCCGGGAAGGGATGCGCGCGGGGCCGAATCGCAGGCGCGAAGCCATGTCGTGACGCTACCGCACGCCCCGCGCCCAGATGCCGTCCGACCCCGTTCCTACGCTTTTCTCCATGGCACAGAGACCAACGCGAATCGACCTGCTGGAGCTTGACATCGACCTCCGGCTGACCGATCTGTGGCGCGAGGCCAGCGAGATCGGCGAGTGGAACCTCGATGTCGTCGCGGCGTTCATGCGCGCCGCTTACGGCAAGGGCTATTGCGACGCCCTGACCGAGGACGCGCCGGGGTCGCTCTGCCACGACCACGGATACCGCATCCCGGGCCGCCACGAGGCGCCCGTTCACGAGCGCTAGAGCCCTCCAGGGCTGGCTAGACTGGCCGCGTGGCCCGCAAGCGCAACCCCGCGCGGCTCGTCATCGCCCTGTCGGTCGCAGCAGTCCTCTGCATCTTCCTGCTGTACACGTCGATCGCAGGCGGCGGCACGCCGTCCCTCCAGCCGGGGCAGCTGAAGGGCCGGACCGGGCAGGTCACGCTTGGGGGCGTCGTCGTCGCCAACTCGGGGGATGCGCGGAGCTCCGCCGGGATGCGATTCACTCTCCGTGATCGCACGGGAGCCGCCACGGTTCCCGTCGTCTATCGCGGCGCCGTGCCAGACATGTTCCGTCGTGGCCGCGAGGTTGCGGTGCAGGGCGCGCTCCGAAACGGGGTCTTCGTTGCGAAGCGGGACACGCTCGTGACCAAGTGCCCGTCGAAGTACGTCGACAAGAAGAGGTAGTGCCTCTCCAGCAAATGTCCTCCGGCTTCTGGCCCGCGATCACGCGGCGCGCTGCGGCGTCCTCAGTCGCCCCCGTACTGCCTAGTACGAGGGCTCTGGCGAGCGAAGCTCGTCCCATTGCATCGCTTGGTGCTCACGACCCAGAAGCTCGGCAACATTCACTGAAGAGGCACTAGCCATGGCGGGCCTAGGCCGCGCGGCCCTCGCGCTTTCGCTCGCGCTCGTGCTCTACGCGGCGCTCGCCGGCGGCTACGCGGCCTGGAGACGCCGACGACGCCTGGCCTTGTCGGCGCAGAACGCGCTGCTCGCGGCCTTCGGGACGACGCTGCTCGCGTCGGGCCTCCTCGCGGCCGCGCTCCTGCGTCACGACTTCACCTTCACCTACGTCGCCGACCACACCGCGCGCGCCCTGCCGGCGATGTACACGCTCTCGGCGTTCTGGGGCGGCCAGGAGGGGTCGTTGCTGCTCTGGCTCCTGATCCTGACTGGCTTCTCGGCGGCCGCCGTCTGGCTGAACCGGCGCAGCGCGACCGACCTCGTCGTGTGGGCGACCCCGGTTCTCGGCGGCGTCGCGGCGTTCTTCGCGTTCCTGCTCGTCGCGGTTGCGAGCCCATTTGCCACTCAGCCCGCGGTGGCCGACGGCGCCGGCTTGAACCCGAGCCTCCAGAACCCGTACATGGTCGCTCACCCGCCGATGCTGTACCTCGGCTTCGTGGGCCTCACCGTCCCCTTCGCGTTCGCGATGGGCGCGCTCCTCTCCGGCCGCACGGACGAGCGCTGGATCGTCGCGACCCGCCGCTGGACGCTTGCGGCCTGGACGTTTCTCGGCATCGGCCAGCTCCTCGGCGCGCACTGGGCGTACGTCGAGGTGGGGTGGGGCGGCTACTACGCGTGGGATCCCGTCGAGAACGCCGCGCTGATGCCATGGCTGGCGGCGACCGCGTTCCTGCACTCCGTGATGATTCAGGAAAAGCGGGGGATGCTGAAGGTCTGGAACATGCTGCTGGTCATCCTCGCGTTCTGCCTGTCGATCTTCGGAACGTTCCTCACGCGGTCGGGCGTTGTCAGCTCGATCCACTCGTTCACGCAGGGCTCGATCGGGCCCTGGTTCGCCGGGTTCATCTGCGTGCTGACCATTGGCTCGGTCGCGCTGGTCTTCTATCGCCTGCCGCTGCTCCGTACGCGGACGCGACTCGAGTCGCTCCTGTCCCGCGAGGCCACGTTCCTCTACAACAACCTGCTGCTCGTCGCGCTCTGCCTCACGATCCTCTGGGGGGTCGTGTGGCCGCTGATCACCGAGGCGATCCGCGGTGAGCCGACGACGGTCGCGAAGCCCTACTACGACTTCTTCCTGCGCGTCTTCGGGCTGCCGCTGTTGCTGCTGATGGGCTTCGGGCCGCTCGTGGCCTGGCGGCGGGCGTCGTGGCGCGCGGTCTCCCAGACGTTTCTCGTGCCGGCCGGGATCGCCCTCGCCGCTGGAGTGGGGCTCGTCGCCGCGGGGGCCGGCTCGTCGATTCCCGGGCTGACCGCCTACACGTTCTCGGCGTTCGTGCTCGCCTCGATCGCCTACGAGTTCGTGCGCGGAACGCGGGCGAGACGCGCGCTGTCGGGCGGCTCCTGGCCCGGTGCCTTCGCCGCGCTCGTCGGCCGGAACCGGCGGCGCTACGGCGGCTACGTCGTGCACGCATCGATTGTGCTGCTCGCGATCGGCATCGCGGGCTCGAGCGCCTACCAGACCGTTCGCGAGCAGCGGCTTGCGGTCGGCCAGTCGATGCAGGTCGGCGGGTACACGCTCGTCTACCGCGGCAGCCAGTCCCGGCAGACGCCCCAGGGGAGCGAGATCCGGGCCAACGTGGACGTCTACCGTGACGGTCGCCTCCTCGAGCGGATGCGCCCCGGCAAGAACCGCTACACCCGAGAGCAGCAGGACTCCACCGAGATGGCGATTCGCAGCGACCGGCTCACGGGGGAGGACCTCGACCTCGTCCCCGACTACGACCAGAGCGGGAACTTCTACCTCAAGGCGTTCGTGAAGCCGCTCGTGAACCTGATCTGGCTTGCCGGCGTCGTCTTTCTCGGCGGCGCGCTGATCGCGCTCTGGCCTGACGCGCGCGAACAGCGGCGACTGGTCGAGCGCTACGAGGCCCGGCGGGGCTTGGTCGAAGCGTGACGCTCGCACTCGTCATGGCAGCACTCCTCGCCCTCGCGTGCGTCCTGTTCGTCGCACAGCCGTTCCTGGCCGAGCCGGAGGCCTCGGGCGCCGCGGACCGCCTCGACGAGCCCGGCGAGCTGGAGCGGCGAATGCTCGAGCTCGCCGAGGAGCGCGACCGAGCGCTCGCGGCCCTCAAGGAGCTCGAGTTCGACCACCGCACGGGAAAGGTCTCGGACGAGGACTACCGCGAGCTGGTGGGGCCATTGCGACGGCGCGCGGCTGAGGCACTACGGGCGCTCGAACCGCGCGCGGAAGGATCCAGTGCGCCGATCCGAGCGCCGAGGTAGCGGGAGGGTCGGGCCGGCTTCCGCCGAACGTTTCGCTATGCGCAGCCGCTTCGTGCTCGCTCTCCTTTGCGCGCTCGCGCTCGCCGCGCCCGCGCTCGCCGAAGACTCCCCGAGCAAGGCGAGCGTCGACGCGCGCATTGCGGCGCTGAACGCAAAGATCGCCAAGGCTCACGAGGCCGAAGGCATCCTCAGCCACCAGATCTCTCGCGTCACTTCGCAGATCAGGACGCTCGAGGGCCAGGTCGACTCGGCTTCGAGCCGGCTCTCGGTGCTCGAGACGAACCTGAGCCTCCACCAGCGCAAGCTCGACACGCTCACCCGGCTCTTCGAGCTCGAGACGCGCCGCCTCGTGTTCCTGCGCCGCCAGTACGCCGAGGCCCAGGCGCGGCTCAACGACCGGCTCGTCTCGATCTACGAGTCGGACAATCCGGACACGCTGGCAGTCGTCCTCTCCTCGTCTTCCTTCGCCGACCTGCTCGACCAGCTCGACTACCTCAGCCAAATCGCCGCGCAGGACAACCGGATCGCGCGCGAGGTCGAGCGCGCGCGCAACGAGATGCACCGGACACGCGAGCGGACGCGGAAGACGCGGCACGGCGTCGCCGTCGAGACGCGCGCGATCGCGACGCGCACGGCCGAGCAACGCTCGGTACGCGACCGGCTCGTCGCATCGGAGCTGTCGCTCGCCGACGCTCGCGCGGAGAAGAACCGCCGCCTCGCAGGCGTCCGCGAGAGCAAGGCCGAGTACCTGCACGAAGTCGCGGGCCTGCAGGCGCAGAGCGCGGCGCTCGGCGCTCACATCCGCAGCACGCAAACGAGCGCGCCTGCTGACTCGACCCCGTCGTCGAGCGGGTTGGTCTGGCCGGTCTCGGGGCCTGTGACGAGCGGGTTCGGCTGGCGCTGGGGCCGGATGCACGAGGGCATCGACATCGCCGCCGCCTCCGGTACGCCGATCCATGCGTCGGCGGGTGGAACGGTCATCTATGCGGGCTGGCTGAGCGGCTACGGGAACCTGGTCGTGATCGACCACCACAACACCCTGGCGACCGCGTACGCACACCAGTCGTCGATGGCGTCGGGCGTCGGTGCGTCAGTCGCGCAGGGTCAAGTGATCGGCTACGTCGGCTGCACGGGCCACTGCTTCGGGCCGCACTTGCACTTCGAAGTGCGGATCAACGGCGGAGCGGTCGACCCGCTGGGATACCTCTAAGAGTTCATTTTCACTCGTGCACGTCGGCGCGC
>JALZOQ010000118.1 GCA_030913835.1 Actinomycetota bacterium
GTAGTGCGTCGGGTGGACGTCGCGCACCTCGATCGGCGCGCGCTCGCGCGTGAGCCCGCCCGCGCCGAGCGCCGAGAGGCGCCGGCGGTGCGTAAGGCCCGCGAGCGAGTTCGTCTGGTCCATGAACTGCGAGAGCTGCGACGAGCCGAAGAACTCCTTCAGCGCGGCGACCACGGGCCGGATGTTGATGATCGTCTGCGGCGTGATCGTGTCGACGTCCTCGGTCGTCATCCGCTCGCGGACGACGCGCTCCATCCGGTAGAGGCCGACACGGAACGCCTCCTGGATCAGCTCGCCGACCGTGCGCAGGCGCCGGTTGCCGAAGTGCTCGTACTCGTCGAGCTCGCCGCGGATCGGATCGCGGCTCATGGTGATCGCCTCGGCCGCGAAGTCCTTCGTGTCCTCCGGCACGCCGAGGTTCTTCGGCAGGTCGACCAACTTGCGGACGAGCGCGAGGATGTCCTCGGTCGTCAGCACTCGGACGTCGTCCGGTACGCCGACGCCGAGCCGCTGGTTCAGCTTGTAGCGACCGACCTTCGTCAGGTCGTAGCGCTTCGGGTCGAAGAAGAGCGCCTTGAGCAGGTTCCGCGCGTTGTCGAGCGTCGGCGGCTCGCCGGGGCGCTGCTTCTTGAACACCTCGATGAGGGCCTCTTCCTCACGCGTGGAGGGGTCCTTGTCGAGCGTGTTCGCGATGTAGAACGAGTTGTCGAAGAGCTTGAGGATCGCCTCGTTCGAGCTCGTGTCGAGCTTGAACCCGGTGGTCGGGTCCTCCTCGGGGAGCGCACGGAGCAGGGTCGTGATCGGGAGCTTCCGCTTCCGGTCGATGCGCGCGTAGACAATGCCCTTCTTGTCGATCTCGAGCTCGAGCCACGAGCCGCGGGAAGGCATCAGGTTCGCGGTGAAGACCTGCTTCGTGGCGTCCTTCGGCTCCATCAGGTAGGCGCCCGGGGAGCGGACGAGCTGCGTGACGATGACGCGCTCGGTCCCGTTGATGATGAACGTGCCCCACTCCGTCATCATCGGGAAGTCGCCCATGAAGACGGTCTGCTCGCGGATCTCGCCCGTGTCCTTGTTCACGAACCGGACCGTCATCGAGAGCGGCGCCTGGTAGGTCAGGTCCTTTTCGCGGCACTCCCGGATGGAAGCCGCCGGGTCACCGAACTTGTAGGCACCGAACTCCACGGCCAGCGAGCCGGTGTAGTCCTCGATCGGTGAGATGTCGTCGATCGTCTCCCGGAGCCCTTCGGCCATGAACCAGTCGAAGGACGCCTTCTGGATGTCGATCAGATTCGGTAGGTCGAGAACGTGCTTGAGCCGCGAGAAACTAGAGCGCGCGCGAGGCGCAGCAACCCTGCTGGTCAAGTGAGGCAGCCTCCCTCAGAATGAAGATCGGAAAACGGACAGGCGAAAACGAGCGGAACGTCGGCGCAACCTGCCAGGGTACCGGAAGGATGGGCTCTTGCGCAAGGGTCGCCCTGCGGCGACCGCTCTTGCGCTCGACCACTATAGCGAAGCCCTCGAAAACGCAACAGGGCACCCGTTCGGGTGCCCTGTCTTCAACGTGAAAGGCGCCGTGGCCGCGGCGCCTAACGCGGTCTGGCGCGACTAGCCGCGGCGGCCCTTACCGCCGCCTTCGCCGCCGCCGTTGCCCTTGCCCTTGCCCTCGCGGCGCTCGCTCTCGCCCTTCCCACGCTCACCGCGAGCTTCGCTTCTGCTCTCGGACTTCGACTTCGACTTCGACTTCGACTGCGCCCTCGACTCGGACCTCTGCTTGGCCTTGGCCTTCTGCTCGCCCTTTGCCTTGGCAGCAGTCGTCGTCGTGGTCGTCGTAGTCGTCGTCGTGGTGTTGCAAGTCCCGCCGGCGGCCATCGGGAAGTCGCCGTGCCGCATGTGCGCCGGGACTGCTCGACTCGAGACCAGGATCGGGTGGAACGGACGCTTCTTCGAGTTCGTCCGGTGGCAGAGGAGAACCTTGCCGGGCTTCCCACCGGTCGTCGTCGTGCCGGTCGTCGTCGTGCCGGTCGTGGTCGTGCCGGTCGTCGTCGTCCCGGTCGTCGTCGTCCCGGTCGTGGTCGTGCCCGTTGTCGTCGTGCCCGTCGTAGTCGTGCCTGTGGTCGTCGTTGTCGACCCTGTTGTCGTGCCCTGCTGCGCGCCGGCCTGGCCGAACGGCCCGCTGCTGCTGGCCACGGCGATCGACGTCGCAAAGCCTGCGACGAGGAGCGCGAGCATGGCTGCTCTGATTTTCATGACGGCTGAATCCTCCAGAAAGGGTGGGTTTCGGGGTTACCAGTTAGACGCCACGGGGGCGCGCAACATGCGGTATGCCCTGGAAACTCCCCTAAACGGGTGACGCAGCGGCCGGTCTAGGCGGGCTCGTTGGGATCCTCGTCTTCCGCCAGTTCGAGCGATCCCTCGAGCGTCTCCTGGAAGTGCCGGTGCTGGATCGGGGTCACCCAGGCGACGAGCTCCTCAAGGCCCTCGATCCGCGCCCGCTCGTTCATCTTGCCGACGATCGACCAGTGCCCGACCTCGCCCGCCTCGGCCATCGTGAGGAACTCGAACCCGTCGAGCGCGTCGGCGTCGTCGCCGAGATAGGTCTGCATCATCTCGGTCGCCTCTTGCTTCGTCTCGCGCGCCTGTTCGAGGATCGCGGTCTTCTTGCCGTCGAGCGAGCCGGCGAGCTCGGTGGTGCGCTCCTCGGTCTCCTGCGCCTCCTGATGCATGCGCTCGAGCCGCTCGCGCAGCTCATCGTGGCCGCCTTCATCCTCGACCAACTTGCCGACCTTCTCCGTCGCTCCCTGGGCGGCCATGGCCAGCCCGAGCACCTCGCCCAGCTTGCTCTCCAGCGTCGTCAACTCAGCCATCTCAGACCCTCCTCGGTTGGTGTTGGAGGAGTTTCTGTCCCGCGTTCAGCGGACCAAACGCGGGACACCGAGCGCTGGGATCGACTACTCGAAAGGGTGAGGGCCGCCTCACGGCGGCCCTCGAGATCCGGTAGCCGTTGCTCCTACTTGGCGGCGATTCCCTCGGAGAACTCGGGGCGGGCACGGCGCTGTACAGCGGCGCTACTTGACCTCACCATCTACGCGGGGATAGAGCGTCGCGAGACTAGGATCGAGGCAGTGCCGGCAGAACTTGCGTGCGCGGTCCTGAGTTACCGCGATGAACCGGCGCTCGTCGCTGCGGTTCGCTCGCTCCTCGAGCAAGGGGAGAAGATCGAGCTCGTCGTCGTCAACTCCGGCGGCGGAGATCCCGCCGGTCGCTTGCAGGCTGAGGGGATGGACGTTCCGGTGGTGAACGTTCGAGAACGGCTCTTTCCCGGGGGCGCGCGGAACGTTGGAATCGACCTGACCACGGCGCCCTATGTCGCGTTCCTCGCCGCAGACTGCATCGCCGAGCCCGGCTGGATCGCGGGGCGCCTCCGCGAGCACGGCCGTGGCGCCGTCGCCGTGGCGAGCACGCTCACGAACGTCTATCGCGACAGCCGAGCCGCCTGGGCGTCGTATCTGCTCTTGCACAACCGGCTCGTCACGGCCGATTCGTCCGTGCCGCGTGCTCTCTACGGGCTGTCGTACGACCGGCGCCTGTTCGCTCGGTACGGGCGTTTCGCCGAGGACCTCCGCGCGGGCGAGGACACCGATTTCAACGCGCGCTTCCTGGAGGTCCACCCGATCGTCAAGGCACCGGACGTGCGCACCGCGCACCGGTATCCAACGACGGCTGCCGCAATGGCCCGTGACGCGTCCCGGCGCGGACGTCTTCAGGCGACGATGCTCGGCCAGATCGACGGCCGCGCGCGCCCACGCAGCTTTCTCGTGGCCGCCCGCGCCGTTCTGAACGTTCCCCACGCGCTGCAATTCGCGTGGAACGCGCCGAACGGCGTCCGGGCGGACCTCCTCCGGGCATCGCCGCTCGTCGTCGCAGGCGGCGCTGCGTACGCCGCCGGGGCGCTGACTACGATCGTCCGCCCGTACCCGACCCAGGCCCCGGCGCACAAGTCCGGAGCATCCAGAACGCGGCGGGATAGTGGTCGCTCCGGGCTCCTAGCGAAGGAATGAGCTCGGCGAGACGGTCGCGGTGCGCCCGCGCGACCGCGTGCGCCGCGAAGAAAACCTCGTACGACGTGCTGTCGATCAGGAACGCATGCAGCAGATACTGCTCGGCGACAAACGTGCCGCGCTCGTACCAGTCCCGCGGGTACTCGTACGGAAGGAAGATGTCGTGGAAGTGCACGACCACGCCGGGCCGTAGCCGGGGAAGCACCTCGAGCACGAGGAAGTTGACGTCGCTCCCGAGCTTGACCGCGTGTGAGCTGTCGACGAACAGGAGGTCGCCGCGGCCGAGCTCGAGGAACGTCTCGAGCGGGAGTTCCTGAGCCGTCGTCCGCAAAAACCGATCCGGGCCGTCGGGAGGCGGCTTGATCGCCGCCCGGGGACCAGGGTCAACCGCTGTGAAGACGGAGGCGTGACCTTCTCCGCGGTTCCGCGAGCACGCCGCCGCGGTCACGAGCGTGGAGTAGCCGGAGCCGATCTCGAGGATACGGCGTGGCTTGAGGTGCCGGACCATCGCATAGAGCACGTCCGCGTCCACGGCCTGGTAGTAGCCGTTCCAGACGTAGAACGCGTCCTCCGCCGCCGCCGTGGCGGGCGGGCTGAACTCGGCCAGGTACGGGCGGAGCTCCGTCTCAAGCAAACGAAGCTGTTCGTCGAGGTCGAACTCGACTCCGACGAGCGAAGCCGGCGACTCCCAGAGCGGATCGTGCTCAGGCGGGACGTCCGGGATCGGGCTGTAGATGTCTCGTGGGACGAGGTCGTAGCCTCGTGCGCGGGCGACGCGCTTGAGCACGGCTGCGGCGGCGCGCGCCACGCGCTCGCGAGGCCTCACTCGACCCATCCGCGGCGGCGCGGAACAGGCGCAAGCTGAAGCCCGCGCTCGTCCGTCAGATAGGCGTATCCGATCGATTGCCACCGGGCCGTCGGGTCGGCGGCCTCGTAGCGTGCGCGTCGCGCGTCGCGGTCCGCGCGTGTGAGCATGCCGAGGTGGTAGACGACGAGATCGGTGAGGCGGTGCGGCCGCGCCTGAAGCGGGACCTTGATCCCGTGCAGCGCCGCCGTGTCGAACTCGTGGTCGGGACGCAGCCGAAACAGCCGCGGTGCCGATTTCCGGCCCCAGATCCCGTCGGCCCGGAAGCGATCGTGGCCGTCCCAGAGCTCGCGGACGCGGACCGAGAATGCAGAGCAGCCGATGAGGCGGCCGCGGCGGATGACCCGTTCAGCCCGCGCGCGGAAGTCGCGCTCGAGCCGCTCGTCGGCGTCGACGCATAGGGCCCACTCCGCTCCATGCCGTAGCGCAGCCTCGACCAGCGCTCGGTGGTTCCCCATCTCGTCCCACTCTGGACGGTCGGCAGGAAGGCGGATGACCTCCACGACCTCCGGCCGCGCTGCCAGGAAGTCGCCGGACCCGTCGCTGGAGCCGTCGTCGAGCGCGACGATTTCGTCGACGTGCGGCGCCACGTTCGCGATGAAGCCGGGTAGGAGTGGCAGCTCGTCACGGACCGCGACGAGCGCGAACAGCCGAAGCTTCGACCCCGACGGAAGACTCGGTCCCCACGAGGGCAGAGACAGTCGAAGGATCGGAAGCCCCACGCGCACATTGTGTCCCGCGAGACGCGCATCCGTTCCTCACGCATCGCGAAACGCCGAGGGCCGCTCGCGGCGGCCCTCGCAGCGTCTCAATTTGAGCGAACTACTTGACTTCGACCTCGGCTCCAGCTTCCTCGAGCTGGGCCTTGAGCGAGTCGGCCTCCTCGCGGGTCACGCCTTCCTTGACCGCCTTGGGCGCGCCGTCGACGAGATCCTTGGCCTCTTTCAAGCCGAGGCCGGTGATCGCGCGGACGACCTTGATCGCCTGGATCTTCTGCTGACCGGCGTTCGTGAGCACGACGTCGAACGCCGACTGCTCCTCCGCGGC
>JALZOQ010000153.1 GCA_030913835.1 Actinomycetota bacterium
TTCCCACACGAGCTCGACAAAGGCTTCCCGGCCGAGCTCTTGCCTGGTCTTGCCCTGCGCCGCGAGGTGCCGCTCGACCGCGTTCTGGGTCGAGATGCCCGCATGGTCGTAGCCGGGCTGGAAGAGGACGTTGTACCCCTGCATGCGCTTCGTCCGGACGATCGTGTCCGCGAGGGACAGCTGGAGCGCGTGACCCATGTGCAGGTCGCCGGTCACGTTCGGCGGCGGATGGGCGATCGTGAAGCTCTCGCGGCTCGGGTCGGGGTCGGCGTTGTAGTGGCCGTCCTCCTCCCAGGTGCGCTGCCAGCGCTCCTCGACGCCTGCGGGCTCGTACAACGGCTGCATCTGCATCGCGGCATCGTAATCCGACGGGTGCTGGGCACTCGCGGCGTCGGGACCGGTGCGATTAGGCAGCGACTATGCGCGCAGTATGCCGAAAGCCTTCCCCGCGTCGCAACATGACGTCGGCGTCACGGATCCGGCACCAAGTCGGCACGTCTGCGAGGACGATGGCGGTGTACACCTACATCACATGAGCCGCCGCACCCAGATCACGCTCACCGACCGGCAGCATGCGTTCCTTCGCGACGAGGCGAACCGCACAGGACTTTCGATGGCCGAGCTCGTCCGGCGCGCAATCGACAGCTCGTACCGGCCCTTCAGCCGCCCGAGGGTCGGCGGGATCGAGCTGAGCCTCGGCGTGTGGCGCGCCCCTGATGCCGCCGTCGTCGGACGACGCGTGCGGCCGATCTAGCTTCGGAGCGGTCTAGGCCGACTCTTCGACCGGAAGCTCGTCGGCGTCGTCGATGTCCGCACCGGCGCTCGTCACGAGGGTCGGGCGGATGTGCTGCGAGATCGTCTCCTTCGTGATCACGCACTTGGAGACGTCACGCCGCGACGGCAGCTCGAACATCACGTCGAGCAACGCGTTCTCGATGATCGAGCGCAAACCACGGGCGCCGGTCTCGCGCTCGAGGGCGGCGTCGGCGATCTCCCACATCGCGTCCTCGGTGAAGTGCAGCTCGATGTGGTCGTACCCGAAGAAGCGCTGGTACTGCTTGACGAGCGCGTTCTTCGGCTCGGTGAGGATCTGCACGAGATCTTCACGCTGCAGCTGGTGCACCGCGGAGATGACGGGAAGGCGGCCGATGAACTCAGGGATCAACCCGAAGTTGAGGAGATCCTCCGGCATCACGTCCGTGAGCAGCTCCGACGACTCGAGCGAGTGCTTCGAGCGGATGTCCGCGCCGAAGCCGATCGCGTTCTTGCCGATCCGCTTGGCGATGATCTTGTCCAGCCCGGCGAACGCACCGCCGCAGATGAAGAGGACGTTCGTCGTGTCGATCGAGAGGAACTCCTGGTGCGGGTGCTTGCGTCCGCCCTGCGGCGGCACCGACGCGACCGTCCCCTCGAGGATCTTCAGGAGCGCCTGCTGCACGCCCTCGCCGGACACGTCACGCGTGATCGACGGGTTGTCCGCCTTGCGCGCGATCTTGTCGACCTCGTCGATGTAGATGATCCCGGTCTCGGCCTTCTTGATGTCGAAGTCCGCGGCCTGGATCAGCTTCAGCAGGATGTTCTCGACGTCCTCGCCCACGTAACCGGCCTCCGTCAGCGCGGTCGCGTCGGCGATCGCGAACGGGACGTTGAGGATCCGCGCCAGCGTCTGCGCGAGGAGGGTCTTCCCGCACCCTGTCGGCCCGAGCAGCAGGATGTTCGACTTCTGCAGCTCGACGTCGCCGTCCTCCTGGCCCATCTGGACGCGCTTGTAGTGGTTGTAGACCGCGACGGCGAGGGTCCGCTTCGCCTCTTCCTGAGAGACGACGTAGTCGTTCAGGACCTCGTAGATGTCCTTCGGCCGCGGGAGGTTGTCGAGATCGAGCTGTGCGGGAGCGGTGAGCTCCTCGTCGATGATCTCGTTGCAGAGATCGATGCACTCGTCGCAGATGTAGACGCCGGGCCCGGCAATGAGCTTCTTGACCTGCCGCTGCGACTTCCCGCAGAAGCTGCAGAGGAGCTGTTCGTTTCCGTCGGATGCTCGGGCCACGTCTCTCCTCGTTGTAGCGGAGGACCGCCGTAACGCCTAGGCCGGACCGGTTGCCGGGGACCCGGTGCGATGGACGATCACATTGTCGATGATGCCGTAGTCCTTTGCTTCTTGCGCCGTCATGTAGTAGTCGCGGTCCATGTCCTTCTGGAGCTTTTCCTGCGACTGCCCGGTGTGCTTCGCCATGATCTCCTCGAGGCTCCGCTTGAGGCCGATCACCTCGCGCGCCTGGATCTCGATGTCGGTCGGCTGACCTGAGAAACCGGCCGAGCCCTGATGGATGAGGATCTTCGAGTTCGGCAGCGCCATGCGCTTCCCCTTCGTGCCGCCCGTGAGGATCACGGCGCCCATCGACATCGCCATTCCGATGCAGATGGTCGCGACGTCCGGCTTGATGAACTGCATCGTGTCGTAGATCGCGAGGCCCGCGTAGACCACCCCGCCCGGAGAGTTGATGTAGATCGAGATGTCCTTGTCGGGATCCTCCGATTCGAGATGGAGGAGCTGGGCGACGGTCAGATTCGCGATCTGATCGTCCACCGGCGTGCCGAGGAAGATGATGCGCTCGTTCAGCAGGCGCGAGTAGATGTCGAACGAGCGCTCCCCGCGCGAGGTCTGCTCGATCACCATCGGAATCAACGGGCTCAAATCGTCTCCTTCGAAGTTCGGTTGCGTCGACTGGTATTTCCGACGGTCGCACGGGCGAGGCCCGTCCGACCTGATTGCGACACCGCAAGCGGCGTCGCAGAATCATGTCTCCTTGCTAGCGGGGGTCCATAGTTTCGTCTCGGTCTCCGGCTTTTCCTTGTCGGGCGTCCAGATCGCCTCGCGCGCCTCGGCGAGCTCGACGGGGATGCGCTTGACCTCGGAGGCGACGCGGTCGAGCGCGGCGCGCAGGCGCAGGTCCTCCCGGAGGCGCTCGAAGGCGCCGCTCTCGCGGAGGGCGGCGATCGTCGCGTCCGGATCTTCCTCTGCTTCGGCCGTCTGCTCGCGCACCATCGTCTCGACCTCGCCGTCGGAGACGTCGAGCCCGGCCCGGTCGGCGACCGCCTCCAGGACGAGCTCGCGCGCAACCGACTGCTTCGCCTCGGCGCGGAGGCGGCCGATCAGGTCGTCCGGGTTCGTGCCGGTGAGCTGGAGATACGTCTCGATCGCAATGCCCCGCCGCTCGAGCGAGCCGGCGAGCCCGTTCAACAGCTCGCGGGTGCGCGCTTCGACGAGCGGCCCTTCCGGATCGAGCTTCGAGGCTTCGACGAGCTTGTCGACGACCGCAGCCCGGAACGCCGAGTCGGCCTCCGCGGAGATCTGCTCGTGCAGGCGCTCGTGCAGGTCGGCGCGGAGCTCGTCGAGCGTGTCGAACTCGCTCGCCGATCGCGCCAGCTCATCGTCGAGGGGCGGCAGGATCTTCTCCTTGACCTCGTTCATCGTCGCCGTCACCGTCGCGGTCTGCTCGTCAGCGAGCTCGAACGCGATCTCCTTCGTCTCGCCCGGCGACATACCGACGAGCTCGCGCTCGATCTCGTCGACGACGCGGCCCGAGCCGAGCTCGACCACGTAGTCGCGCTGGGACTCGCCGCCCTCGTTCAGCAGGTCGACGACGACCGTGTCGCCCGCCTGGGCCGGACGATCCTCCACGGGCGAGAGCTCGGCGACGGAGCTTCGGAGCAGCGCCAGCTCGTGCTCGAGCAGATCCTGAGGAACATCCGACTCGGCGGCTGGAACCTCGAGCTCCTTCCACTCCGGCAGCTCCGGCTTCGGCTGCACCGCGAACTCGGCGGTGAACCGCCAGTCGTCCTTGTCGGTCGCCGGCAGCTCGTAGTCGTAGCTCGGCTGTTCGGCCGGATGCAGCTTGGCGCCGAGCGCCGCGTTCCAGAACCAGCTGCCGATGTGGCTCTCGATCGCCTCGCTGTAGAGCCGCTCCTTGCCGACGCGGTTGATCAACACCGGCAGCGGTACCTTGCCCTGCCGGAAGCCGGGGATCTTGGCGTTGCCGGCGAGGTCGGCGGCGGCGTGCTCGACCGCATGGTGGACGTCCGCGCTCGGGACTTCCACCGTCATGCGGACGCGATTGTCCGCGAGCTCCTCGACCTGGCTCGACATCGTGCGGCCATTCAACCAAAGGCTTCCTTGTCTGGGCGGAGGCCGGTCGAGTAGCGTCTCCTCTATGGCGCACGCGTTCGGTTCGCTCGACGAGCTCGGGGAGGGCTACGGCTTCCGCAAGATCCGCAAGCCGCTCGGGGTGACGGCCTTCGGCGTCAACGCCGTCGTCTATCCGCCGCAGTACGAGGGGTTCCTCCACTTCCACGACACGCAGGACGAGCTGTACTTCGTCCACAGCGGCCGTGCTCGGGTAGAAGCGGACGGCGAGACTCGCGAGCTCGGCCCCGGCGGCCTCTTCCACGCAGAGGCTGCGACTCAGCGCCGGGTATCGAACATCGGCGACGAGGACCTCGTGATCCTGGTCGTCGGCGGCAAGGACGGCTACGTCGAGCGCGACGGCCACATGGTCAACGAGGAGGACATCGCGCGCCGCGCGGCTTTCGGCTCGTGAGGCGGGCGCCTCAGTGCGGGCGAGAGGACTTGAACCTCCAAGGGCCGAAGCCCACCGGGTCCTAAACCCGGCGCGTCTACCAGTTCCGCCACACCCGCGGGCTCGCACAGCGTAGCCGCGCGTTTGGACCTCAACCCGCTCGGAAACGAGGTCGCCATGCACGGCAAAGACATCACGCCCGACGCGCAGACGCCGGACGGCGAGCGCGAGCAGCGCGACGAGGAGAGCCGCGAGAGCCCGGTGACGAAGTTCGAGGAGAGCACCGAGGAGGAGGCCGAGCGCCGCCGCCTCGCCGCGGAGCGCGCCGCCGACGATTCGCCGACCGAGGCCTAAGCTCCCCGATCCCGGAGCTGCCCTGGCGCTGTGCACGAGCCAGATTCGACCACTTAAGAGCTTTCCTTACACCGTCGGTGCGGATTGCCGCTACGGTGTGTCTGCGCGTCGGCCCAGCAACTGAGGTTGGGGCCCGCACGATCTCCTCGACTGTTTCATCCCGGCCCGCGCCGCAGGGATCCCTGCTGGGATCTCTGCCCTGAACGAATGAGTTAGGAGCAACAAATGTTTGCGACCATCAGGCGTTACGAAGGTGTGGACACGAACCGCATCGACGAGCTCAACCGCAAGGTCAACGAGACGCTTCTGCCGAAGCTGAGCAATCTGCCCGGCTTCAAGAGCTACACCCTCATCGGCGCCGACCACGGCGTCATGAGCTCGTTCGGCATCTTCGAGACTGCCGACCAGGGCAGCGAGTCGACGCGCGTCGTCGCCGAGTGGCTCCGCGAGGAGAACCTCGAGACGATCGTGCCGAACGCGCCGAAGATCACGAGCGGCAACGTGCTCGTGCACAAGAACGGCGTTCCGGTCAGCGTCTAAGACGCACCGGTTCGGCGCGGGGCCCGGGGGCCCTGCGCCGAGCGTCTAACCTCTCCCGCACCGGCCCCGTAGCTCAGCGGATAGAGCGGCGGACTTCGAATCCGCGTGCGGAGGTTCGACTCCTCCCGGGGCCACTGGCCGACCGAAGTTTCGGCCTTCGGCCTCGACTTCGTTCGGCATCGTTCTCGCGGCCTGGCCGTTGTGAGCGAACGCGGGCTAAGCCCGCATTCGCGGCCGCTACGCGACCCGATTCGGGAGGTCCTGTCCTTGCTCGAACGCCAGGACGTTGTCGACTAGCACGCGCGTCATTGCCTCGCGCGTCTTCCCGGTCGCGCTGCCGACGTGCGGGGTCAGGACGACGTTCGGAAGGTCGATCAGCTCTTTCGGGACGTTCGGCTCGTCGGCATATACGTCCAGGCCTGCCCGGATCCGGCCGGACACGAGCTCGGCGACCAGCGCGGGCTCGTCCACGATCGCTCCGCGCGAGGTGTTGACGAGACAGGTGCCGTCACGCAGGAGCGCAAGCCGCCCCGCGTCGATCAGCTCACGCGTCTCGTCCGTGAGCGGGACGTGCAGCGTCACGATGTCCGCCTCGGCGACCAGCTCGTCGAGCTCCCGGCGCTCGGCTCCAAGCTTCGCCGCAGCCTTTG
>JALZOQ010000179.1 GCA_030913835.1 Actinomycetota bacterium
TACGAGAGCAACGCGAGCGCGACGAGCGCGTGGACAGCAGTCGCCGTCCAGAGCCGCTGGGCCTCGGCGCTCATCCGGCTTCCTCCCGGACGCCGACGGCCACGGCGTACAGCGCCGACTCGTTGACGCCATCCAGGCCGAGCAGCTCATCCACGCGTCGGTCGTAGAAGCCGCCGATCGGGACGGACCCGAGGCCAAGCGCCGTTGCCGCGAGGAGGATGTTCTGCGCGAGATGTCCACACTCGAGCAGCGCGAAGCGATAGCCGCGCAGCCCGTACTTGAACCTCGTGCGCCAGAACACACCCGCGACGAGGAAGAGCGCACCACAACCGAGTGCGAGGTCGTGGTAGACCGTCGCGGCACGGACATCGCCCTCGAGATCGCCGCTGCGAAGGCGCTCGAGGACCCGGCGGAGCGGATCGAAGTGGTACAGCGCAAGCGGCAGCGCTCGCACTCGCCAGGGCAGGACATACACCTCGAGCGGGAACAGCCCGCCGCCCGACGGAACGGCGCGCAGCGGCGGCCCGGGGCCCGGCACTCCGACGCCCAGCTCGTGCGTCGTGCCATAGCCGGCGTGCAGGAGCGACCCGATCTGCTCCAGCGTCAGGGGAGCCTCGCCGAAGGCCCGCTCGGAGCGCCGCTCCTCGACGACGTGTCCGAACGGCGTCGCTGGCAGCGCGGGCTCCGGAAGTGAAACCGTCGGCATGTGGTCCGAGCGCTTGACAGAGCGCAGAGAGCTCACACGCAGCCCGAGGTGACTCTCGAGCAGGCGTCCCCGCGTCTGGCGCGCAGCAAAGCTCGGGTACAGCTTGGACGCCTCGTGATATGCCTCCGCCGGGTCGTCCTGCGGCGGCTCCGCACTGCCGAAGATCAGCGAAGCGGAACGCACCGTTCGCACGTACTCGACACTCATGGGAAGGGGTGCGGATAGGGGTTGAGCACGTCGAACGTCAGCGGCTCGGCTCGAAGCCCGAGCTCGTATGCGGCCCGGTAGAGCCGCCGGCCGCCAAGGAACCGGCCGTCGTAGGCGACGTCGAGGGGCTGGAGCTCCGGGGCGACGACTTTCGCGACGCGCAGTCCCGCCGCGGCGATGTCGGCCGCCGTCACGTCGACCGCGTAAGCGCTCACGCCGCGGGCGGCTAATCCCGCGCACAGCGCTTCGATCTGTTCCTGCACGCCGGCCCCCTCGAGCGGTCGCACGTCGGCGACAGGACGCTCCTCGCTCGACGCGTCCAGGAAGTCGGTGTGGCGGGCGTTCTCCTCGCGCGCGTAGAACAGGATGTGGTCGTCGAACCCGTCGAGATCGGAGAAGTCGCTCGCGAACTCGGCAGTCTGCCCCTCGTGAGCCATCGCGCGTGCCCACGCGCGCACTGCGAACGCCTCGCCGAGCGCGTCCTGCCAGGCGTCCTCGACGCGCTGCGCTGCCGCCGCCCCGACCGCCACAGGCGCGCCGTCCCCCGGCGCACCACGGACGATCCCGAGCACCGTCGGGACGCCGTGGAAGACCGAGAGGTCGATCGCCTCGTACTCGACGCCGGCGGGCCGAAAGTACCGGTCGTCGAACGCGGCGAAGCCGGGATCTGCTCTCCACTCGAGGCGCGGTAACGAGAGGCGCCCGTACCACGAAAGCATGAACGCGTCGCGCTCGACGAGCTCGAGTAGCCCGCTCAGGACGGCCTCCGCGAACGTCGCCCGGCAAGCAGTCCCGCTGCTTGTCGAGTAGCCGATCGCCTCCTCGCCGGAATCGTCGGGAGAGCGCCAGCGGAGGTAGACGAGCTGAGCCGGCAGGTACGCGGGCTCGTTCGACGGCAGCGCGATGCCGGGTGCCCAGCGGACTCGAGTGTCGGCGGTGAACGGCCTGAAGGGGAAGGCCGGGCGCGCGTGCTGTAGCGGATGGAAGAGCGCGAACCGCTGCGGGGCGACCGCGCGGTCCCCGAGCAGCCGTGCCGTCGCGACGGGTAGGTCATCGGGCATCCACGCGGCGGAGTAGCGCTCCGCCACCTCCCCGAGCGCCGCCGCAAGCGCCTCGTCGCGGTCCGGAGCCGATCCGCCGGCACGGAAATCCGTCGAGAACCCGATCAGCGGCTCGAGCGCCGCGAGGCGGCACCCAACCCGGACCAGCCGGGCATCGTCAGGCGCGCGTGAGAGGTCGCTGACACCGCGCACGAGCCCGCAATACGGCGACACGAGCGTCCGCAGGCGCGCGAGCGACTCGGGGAGCGGAGTGCGCTCGACCGGCCCGACCGCGACCTGGCTCATCGCAGTGCTCCGTCGAACCAGGGCGACGGCGGGGCGACTCCAGCCGTCTCGGAGCAGGACGGACAGCGCGGCACCCGCCAGACGTGGTGCACCGTCACCGCGATGGGAGGGCCGACCTCGAGCGCATGCAGCACGCCGGGTAAGGACGCGTCCTGCCCAACGAGCCAGCGCAGGACGAGCCAGCCCGCGATGCCCGCGACCGCGCGCCGCAGCGGCACGGCCTCCGGCGCCTCCGCAGGCGAGCCCTCCAGCGACCAGAACTCCTCGGCGTACCCGCACGTCGACGCGCGCCGGATGCGGAAGCAGTCGTAGCACGCTGTTTCGCCCGGGACGAAGAGCGGCCCGACCGGTGCGATTCGGCCGTCACAGGGGAGCAGCGCCAGCCAAGCGACGCCCTGGACGAGGCACCTTCTATTCCAGCCCTCGAGCTCGCGAAGCTCCGTCGGCCCCGGCGCCACGACTGCGAGCCCGGCTCCCCGCGGCGGGCTTGCTGACAGCGAGACATGCTCTACCACGCCGACGCCGGAACGCCGCAAAACCCGAGCCAGCTCCTCCCCGACCGGGGCGCCGCCAACGACGTCGACCCGAGCCTGCGCAAGAGCGCCCGCGATGCCGGCCGGATCGCGGCTTCCACGATCGGTCGCGAGCAGGAAGCCGATCGTCTCGTCGGCGCCCGCGTCCGGGGCGCCGGCAGGGAGCCCGCTCGTCAGCAGACGGTGCCGGG
>JALZOQ010000182.1 GCA_030913835.1 Actinomycetota bacterium
GCCGAGATGATCGTCGCCCCGATCGACGCCGCCCCGGTCCCCCCGCGGGCCTGCGGGAGAACGGGCAGCCGCGACCAGCGCCTCGTGCGCGGGTTGTAGGCCTCGACGAGGCGGCTGTTCGTGTCGAACCCTGCCGAGCGGCCTCCGAGGGCGTAGATGCGCCCGCCGGTCGCCGTCACGGCCAGGTGCTCGCGCGCGGTCGCGCCGGGGGCGAGACTCCAGCGCCGCCGTCGCAGGTCGAAGACGAGCATGTTCCGGGCGAGGCCGCTTGCGCCCACGCCTGCGGCCACGTACAGCCTCGAGCCCACGACCGCCGCACCGCCGGCCGCGCGGGCCTCCGGAGGGGCCGGAAGCTGCCGCCAGCTGCCACTCGAGAGCATGTAGGCCGCACGGAGCGGGCGCCGATCCGACCCGTAGCCCCCGACGACGTACAGCCGGCCCCCGGCCGCGGCCGCCATCGCGTGGTCGACCGTTACAGGCAAGTCGGGGAGCCGCCGCCAGACTCCGGTCCGGACGTCGAAGGCGTCCACGCGCGCGGAGTTGCGGCCGTCTGCGAGGAAGCCGCCGACGACCGCGATCCGGCCCCCCACGAGCGCTCCCGCGACCTCGGAGCGTGGAAGCGGCAGGCGCGGCCCGCTTTGCCAGGTGGCGCCCGCGACGAGCGAAACGACCGCGAGCGCCGCGAGCTTGACGATCACGAGAGCTCCTCGCGGGCGGTCTCGGCCGCGATCCGCCCGAAGACCAGCGCAGCGGCGAGCCCGCTCGCGTAGCCGCGCGTCGAGATGCCGCCGACGTCCGCCCCGGCCGCGTAGAGGTGGGGCAGTGGCGAACCCGATTCGTCGAGGACCCGTGAGCGCTGGTCGATGCGCAAGCCGCCGATCGTGTGCGTGATCCCGGGCGAGACCCGAACGGCGAGCTTCGTTCCGGGCGGAGCCGCGAACGGCAGCTCCCGCGGGGGCATTGCCGTCGGCGCCGCCGACGCGATCTCCGCGACGGTGCGGTCCCGCACCGACTGTGTGAGCGCCTCGTCGTCCAGCAGGTACCAGGCCTTCGCGCCCGGTTGGCGGGCCGTCGCCTGGACGAGGTCGTTCTCCGACCAGGAGACGGGCCGGTCGAAGAACTCCTCACCGCGCTCGTTCACGACCGTCGCGAAGCGCCCGTAGAGCTGCGCCAGCGGCACGAACTCAGCCTCGCCGAACTCCACGTCGGCCATGTTACGCCCGTAAAACTCGTCCAACCCGGCCGAGAGAGACGCGCCGTGCGAGCGCGCGTGCTCGAGCCCGTTGCCGGCGCTCCACGGGTTCGCGCGTAGGCGCAGGCGCGCCGCGGGATGGACATGGCGCTCGACGAGCTCTCCGCTGCCCTGGAAGCCGCCGGTCACGAGGAGCAGCGGCCCGTCCGGGATCGCCGCGCTTCCGAGCTCGGGCTCGACACCGGCAGCGCGCGCCAGCGCATCGGCGAGACCACCCGGCTCGAAGCGCAGCCCGATCGTGCGCGGATTGCCGGTCTCCTCCCAGACCACGGGCGCGCCCAGCCCGAGCAGCCACTCGAGCGCGTCGTCGAGCCGCTCGATCACCTGCCGCTGGAGGGCGGGATCCCCGCCGGGGCACTCCTCACGGAAGTCCTCGAGCGTCCGGTAGCGCCAGATCACGCAGCTCGAGAGCAGCATCGAACCGCCGATCCGGTCGCCCTTCTCGAGCAAGCGCACGTCGAGCCCAAGCTCGCCTGCACGCGCCGCGGCCGCGAGTCCGGCCATGCCGGCTCCCGCGATCGTCAGCACGCTACGTCAGCGAAAACGTCGGCTTGTGCTCGACGTACTCGACTCGGACGCGCTCAGGGCCCCAGACGAAAACCGCGAGCGTGTTGGCGGCGTCGACCACGTTGTCGATCTCGATCCCGAGCTCGTTGGCCTCCGCGATGTGCTGGTCGGCCGAGTCGACGAGGACTGCGAGATGGTTCAGGAGCGGCTTGTCGGGATCGCCCGGCTCGCCGGGATGGAACTCGACGTACGCGCCGCCGACCTCGACGCGCGGCGCGCCCGAAGCGCCAGGCCCCGCGGGGCGAAAGCCGAGCTGGTCGTACGCCCGAGCCGTTTCCTCGGGTGCTGCGGAGAAGAGCGCCGCGTGGTCGAGGTCGTACTCAACGTCGGTCGGCGCCTCCACGAGCCCGAGCCGTAGGCCTTCCGAGACGTCGAAGTACGCCTCGCCTTCGCGCGGCTGCTCCACTTCGACCCCGTCGAGCGCGCCGAGCGCCGCTTCCAAGTTCGAGACGCGCAGCGCG
>JALZOQ010000210.1 GCA_030913835.1 Actinomycetota bacterium
GACTTGCTGTACGTCGGCGGTGGCCAGGATCGCGAGCAGGCGCTCGTCGCGCCGGACTTTGCCGCGAAGGCCGAGGGCCTACGCGCGGCGATCGAGGGCGGGACGACCGTGCTGGCCGTCTGCGGCGGCTACCAGCTGCTCGGGCGCTACTACCGCGACCGCCACGGCGTCGAGCTCCCGGGAGCTGCTGTCCTGCCGCTGCACACCGTCGCGGGAGAGACGCGGATGATCGGCGACGTCCTGCTCGAGTGCGAGCTCGAGCCGGGAGAGCCGCGCACCCTCGCCGGGTTCGAGAACCACGCGGGCCGCACCGTCCTCGATCCCGGCGCAGAGCCGCTGGGCCGGGTGGTGGCCGGCTTCGGGAACGACGGGCAGAGCGGCTTCGAGGGCTGCCGCGCGGGGCGAGTTGTGGGCACGTACCTGCACGGCCCCTTGCTCCCGCGGAATCCGTGGCTCGCCGACTGGATCCTCACGCAGGCGCTCGCCCATGCGACCGGCGGCGAGCCGCAGGAGCTGGATGCGCTTGGAGACGGGCTCGAGGCCGAGGCCCATCGGGTCGCGTCACGCCGCGCGCACGAGCGCGGCGGGCGGTACTAGGAGGGTTGGGCGGAATATCGTTCGTTGTCGGGGTGCGATGGTCGTTCTGAGGCAATGGGGCGAGTTCCGCTCGCCAGAGCCCTGATAGCAGCGCTATCGGGGCGACTGAGGACGCGGCCTCGGGGCGAGCAGCGCGGCCCGGCGGCACAACTGTATTTCGTCAAACCCTCCTACTAGAACGACTGACACCTCTCGCCCACAGGAGCGTCGCTAAGGCGTCCAGAGCGCGCCGAGGTACACCACGGGGTCGCCCGGCTGCCAGCGCCGGAGGAAGCGCTGGATGGGCGGATGCAGCACGACACCGTCCAGCTCGTGCTGCTCGAACAGCCGGTGACCCCGGACGGCAGCGTCTTTCGAGGTGACCGCCTCCAGCGAGCGCCCGCCGAGGTCGCCGGCGAAGATGATGTGGACGACGTGCTTCGTCGTCAGGCTCTGGCCCGGCGCGATCGAGTCGGCGACCGCGACGGGGCCCTCGAGCGGAAGCTCTTCGTCGATCCCGATCTCCTCGGCGAGCTCACGGTGAAGCGCGTCCACGAGGCTCTCGCCGGAGTTGACGCCGCCGCCCGGCAGCAGCCAGTACTCCTTGCCCGGCTTCTCGTGACGGCACAGCAGCAGCCGGTCATGCCAGCGCAGGATCGCCGAGACGCGAATCCGCGGCTCGACCGGCATCAGACGCCCGACGATCCGTGCCCGCGGGCGCCGCGCTCCGTCTCGGGCAGCTCGGGCACCACGACCGGGTCGACGGTCGGTACCTCGAGCACGACGAGCTGGGCGATCCGCATGCCAGGCTCGACGACGAACGGCTCGCGCAGATCCGTGTTCACGAGCACGACCATCACCTCGCCGCGGTAGCCCGAGTCCACGAGGCCGGGTGCGTTGACGATCGAGATTCCGTGTCGCGAGGCAAGGCCGGACCGGGGCTGCACGAACCCGCCGTAGCCTTCCGGGATCGCGATCGCAAGGCCGGTGGGCACCGTCGCGCGCTCCCCAGGCCCGAGCTCGATGCGCTCGCACGCGGCCAGGTCTAGCCCGGCGTCGCCCGCGTAGGCCCGCTCGGGCATCACCGCGTCGTCGCGGAGCTTGCGGATCGGGAGCTCGATCATCGCGCCGACGACGCGGGCTCGGCTCGCGCCTCGGCCACGAGATACCGCGCGTACTTGCGCAGCTCGTTCCGCGGGAGTCGCGCGCGAACGAGCACTCCCTCTTCCCCGTCTGTGCGCTGCTCGATCGGCGCGCCCAGCGCATACAGATCGGCCAGCACCGAGCCCTCGGAGTACGGGATGAGGAGCTGTACCGCCTCGAACCGGTCTGCGAAGCGCTCCGCGATCCGGGCACGCAACTCGTCGAGCTCCGCCCCCGTCAGCGCCGACACCTGCACCGAGCCCGGGAACCGGTTGGCCAACCGACGCCGTCGCAGCGGATGCACCGCGTCGATCTTGTTGACGACGACCTCGACGGGAAGATCCGCTGCGCCGATCCCCGCGAGCACGGTCTCGACCGCGGCGAAGGACTCCTCGAGCACATCGTCCGACGCGGAGCCGTCGACGACGTGCAGCAGGAGATCGGCCACGAGGGTCTCTTCCAGCGTCGCTGCGAAGCCCTGGACCAGCTGGGTCGGAAGCCGGCGGATGAAGCCGACCGTGTCGGTGACGAGATACCGACGTCCGTCGTGCTCGAAGCCGCGGGTCGTGGGATCGAGTGTTTCGAACAGCCGGTTGTGGACGGACACGTTCGCGTCGGTGAGCGCGTTGAGCAGCGTCGACTTTCCCACATTCGTGTAGCCCGCGAGCGCGACGATCGGCGT
>JALZOQ010000212.1 GCA_030913835.1 Actinomycetota bacterium
GCTCCAAACGACACCTGTTGCGTCCACGACGACACGGGCACTCGTCTCGAACCCCTCGCCATACAGCCGGAAGACACCGCGGTCAAGGGCAATCCGCGCCACGGTCGTGTGCGTGTGGACGTCCAGCGTGTCGGCGGCGATTACCTCCCGGAAGTAGTCCTGAAGGACTTCCTTCGGCATGTCGTCGGCTGCAATCCGATCGGGGTCCATGAGTGGGTGTGACGTTGCGTATGTGGCGAGCGGCGGCACTGACGAATGCCCCGGAACGATCGTGTCGGAGAAGTACATCCCCGTCCTCGTCGACGACGTTCCGGCGAGAGAGGAATCCCAGGTACCGACGGGCTGCCCCGCCTCGAACGCGACCACGTCTGCGCTGCCGGACGACCGAAGCGTGCACATCAGCGAGATGCCCTTCGGGCCCGCCCCGATGATCGCGACGTCCAGGTCGGGCGTCATAGGCTGATGCCGCCGTCGACTGGAATGACAGCGCCCGTGACGAACGAGGCATCGTCCGAGACGAGAAACGCGACGACGCGGGCTACTTCATCGGGCCGGGCGATCCGTCGCAGCGGCGTTCGAGCCGTACGTGTTTGGAGAAACCGCTCGTCGCGCCATAAAAGGTCCGTATCCACGAGGCCAGGAGCTACCGCGTTGACTCGAATCTCCGGTCCGAGGCCTCGCGCAAGCGAGACGGTGAGGTTGGAGATTGCCGCCTTTGTCGCGGCGTACATCGCCGCGCCGGGAGAGCCGCGCGTCGCGCCGAACACTGAGGAGACCATCACGATCGATCGTGGCGAACCTGTCCCTTGCGCGGCCGCAAACGCGGTACTGAGCATGTACGGCGCGCGAAGGTTCACTGCGAGCAGGTCATCGACGGTCGCGGGCGACGCTTCACCGAACGAGGACGGTGTGGGATTCGTTCCGGCATTGTTGATCAGGACGTCGACGCCCCCGAGTGTCTCGTGGGCTTTGCTGTAGAAGCCCTCGACTGCGGCAGAATCGCGCAGGTCAGCCGCGATCGTGTGCACGACGGCGCCATCCGAAAGTGCCGAAACCTGGGCGGCCTCCTCATCCCGGCGGTCGTATCCCAGGACGATCCTGTAGCCGCGACTGGCGAGCTCGAGCACGATCGAGCGTCCGATTCCGCGCGATCCTCCGGTCACGATTGCGGTTCCTGCAGTCACGTTGGGTTCGGACTGAATCCGGCGATCTGAAGCTGGTGAAACGCGAGCCCGGTCTCGAGCAGCAATTCGTCCCACGGAGAAAGCTCGATTGAGTGTTGGTGCAGCGACCGGATGAGCTCGTCGGCGAGGATCGGAAAGAACGACGCCGGATTCGACAAGGCGCGAAGCAGGGCAAGCGCTGGCTCGCCCGCAGCGTCATTGGCCCGCTCTGGGACACCTGCCACCTGCCGCCAGAGATCGTCGGTGAGTGCTGCACGCTGCCGGTAGCCGTCAGTCCGCCGCGCGGCTCGCTCGGCTTCCTCCAGCGCATCCTCGGCGTCTGCGGCGCCTGATGCGTCGATCAGCCCGAGCAGACGCCGTTGGATCGAGCACATGAGCGAGAAGAAATTGTGGACGTCGACATCGATCGTGCCCGTGTGGAGCGGTCGCTCGTCGATCCCGTTCGGGACGCGGCCGCTGCGGCGAAGGTCGATCGCCGCCTCAATCGCTTCGTCCAGTTCCGTTTGCGAAAAGAACAGGCATGCTTCGCGCAGGACCTCGACCGTCGACTCGGACGTGTGGACGACGCACATGACGATGTTCTGTGCGTCGAAGTCGTATCGAAGCTGACCGGGTTCGCCGAGCGCTGGGTTCGATGGCCCCTTGAGTGCCTTTAGCGACGCCGTCACATCCCGTCCTGCCGAGTCGCCTTCGCCGATCAGCAGCAGGAACGCCGCCGGACAGAGCGCGTAGTAGCGCGGCGTGAGCCACCACATCGGCCGGTTGCCGAACTCCATCAGCCGGGTCTGCGTGTACCGATACATCTCCTCGATGAGACGCGGGTGCGGCTGGAGGAGCTTCAAGTGCGTAGCGTATATGCCATTCGTGCGCAGGCGGTCAAGGAGACCGGGTGCGCTACCGCGCCACATCCCATCGGGCCGGAGAATGGCGAACCCCACCCGTTTCACGTCCTCGCCCCAGCGCGCGCCGACGGCACTTGGGCGTTCCTGATCGTCGAAAGGAACCGCTGTGAGCGCTCCGGCGATGGAGCCCGCGCTTGCGAGCCGTCCAGCCAACGCGCGCCCGTCATTCGTTTCGAACAAGCCCGCAACACGCTACTGCATTGCGGGCACAGCGACGGAGCGGCGCCGGAGTCGAACCGACCGAGCCGTGGGTTACACGACACAGGTTTTCGAGCAGCGAATGGTTCGAATCAACCCGAGCGGTCGCCGAGGTTCAGCGGATTGATGGAGAGGAACGGACTCGAACTGTAGCGCCGTGCCGTTTGCGAGTGGCTCCGCGCGTTGCCTCGCGGTCGCTGCTAGAGGTCTTTGATGCTGCTGACGTAGTCGCGTTGGTAGGCGCGGACTTTGACCCGGATCGTTGGTTGCAGGTCCGCGAGTGATGCGCGGTTGATGGAGACCTTTGCGTTGCTTGCCCGGAAGCTGGCCTGTTCGGCGCGGTATTTGAAGACGAGGACTTGCGTGATCGTTCGCTGCGCCTCGATCAGGCAGGCGAGGAGCGAGACGAACACGTCGTCTGCTTCGCCGGGTTGGACGAGGCCGACTTGGAAGCGGGCGATGTTCGCGTGTTGGGTTTCCCGGCTGAAGATGGTCAGCCAGGAGCTGCCGGCGGTCATTTTCTGCAGAACATTCAGGGCTGAGGTGATGATTGCCAGGGCAGCGGTGCCTGCGCCGAGCGCCGCCGTCAGGATCTCGATCAGTTTCTGGTGCACCTCTGCCGCCGCCCCTCGTGTGCTGTAATCGGTCCAGCCGGAGTCCTGCAGCACCCAGCCGATGTTCTGAAGCACCTCTTGGTAGGCGTCGTACCAGGGGATCGGGGCGTCGTCCTTGTTCTGGTGCTTGTTGGCGACGAGTTGCGCGAGCAGCGCCGAGTCGGAGATCGCGGCGCGCATGTCGGCATCGACCCCTTGTGCGAACGAGAAGAGTGTCGAGCCGACGACCTGGGCCTGTGTCTTTGCGTCGGCGAACACCTCGGTGGCTTCGGCGGCGGCGTCCTGCGGGATCGGCTGCCGTGGGATGCCAGAGAGATCGATCGCCTCTACGTAGGCGTGGACGGAACTACGCTCCTCTGGCATCTGCGGCTCCTTCGGAGGGTCTCTTCGACGGCCCCAAGCGATCAAAACAGAGACGCGTTGGAAAGTCCATCGCCGCTGGCGACCTCTGTGACCAATGTCTTAGAATGCGAGCGGGACAGCCACAGGGGTCGTGCCGGGAGGGTCGATGTCGTCGGAGAAGCGCAAGGCGGCAATCGCAATCGGCGTCAGCGACGCCCAAGGGTTGCCCTACCTGGCAGGCGCTATCAACGGCGCGAAAGCCTTCGAGAAGTGGGCGGCCGCGCTCGGCTACGAAACGCGCCTCGTCACCGACGAGACCGGCGACGTGACGATTGAGCGACTGCGGGACGAGCTCGAACAGCTTCTAACGGCCGCACCTGAGACGCACCGGTTTCTGCTCTACTTCGCCGGCCACGGCCTGATCCGCGGAGCAGAAGAAGGACTCTGGCTGCTCTCGGACTGGCGCAAGGACCTATCGGCCGTCGGCGTCGAGATCCTCCGCCGCCGCCTGCTCCGCTACCGCGTCCGCCAAATCGGAATCTTCGCCGACGCCTGCCGCTCACTGCCGCCCGACATCGAAGCCGCGGACCTCACCGCCGACGGCGTACTGGGCTTAGGGCCCGGGGAGCGCGCCGCGGACGTCGCGCTCGACCGCTTTACCGCGGCGCAAGACGGCGCGCAGACGTTCACGATCCCCGGCGACGGTCCCGAGGATGACCGCTGCCTCTTCTCCGGTGTCCTGCTTCAAGGGCTCTGGGGCACCCAACGGAGCGCCTACTCGCAACTGCTGCCCGACAAGGTCACAAGCAGAAGCCTCGGCGCCTACCTCCAAGCAGAGGTGAAACGCGTCGCCGCCGACTACGGCTACACCGTCGAACCCGCAATCAGCCCGACCTTCCCCGAAGGCGACGACGTCTACTTCGGCGACGGTGCCGCGGTGCCCGCACCGAAGTTCGCGCCCTGGCCGCCCGCAGACGCCCTACGAGCGCCGCCAGCAGCAGCCGCGGTCACCCTCGACGAGGCAGCCAGGTTCGAAGACTTCATCGCAGAGCCGGAGAACGGCGGCGGTGCCGCCGGCGCAATGCCCCCACCAGCGGCGCGACCCGAACCGGCGAGGGGGCCCTCGCTCAGAAAGGCGCTGCAGCAACAGGAAAGCCCGAAGGCCTTCGAGACCGGGTCTGGCTTCGCGATTACTGGCGATCAGGTGCGCGCGATCTGGACAGGACCCGATCTCTACGCCGAACCAGCCGGCCGCCCCGACTGGTGGCGGCTCGGCCTGCGACGAAGCCCGCCACGACTGCAGTTGCCGGCACCGGTCCTGATCGAGCTCGCAAGCGGCCGCTTCGCTGCCACTACGGCAATGCCCGGGTTCATCGCCTCACTGATCATCGGCGATCGCGGCGTTCGTGGCGCTGTCTACCGCGGCGTCCACTACCCACGCGAGTGGAGCGCACGCACCGAGGAAATCCTCCAACAAATGGAGACCGGCCCCCTGCGCGCCGACATGGCGAGCGACCTTGCGACCGAACTCCGGCAAGGAAAACACGCAGACCCGGTCCGTGGTGTGATCAGTGCCTACCTCTACGACTCGATCGGCGATACCGACAGTATCCGCCGCATGGCCTGCTTTTACCTCCAACACGGCCAGCCGATCCCGTACGACATCGCCCTGCTGGCGCAACTTCCCGGGGCACGCCGCGGAGAGACGCTCCTCACCGCGACTGTCCCGCCCGTCAAAGCCCGCAAACCACGCACCCGGCGAGAAGCGCAATTCGGGTGGACGCATTCGGCGACGCCTAAGCGGCAAGGACCTGTCGGGGGACTCTGGCCTTGGCTGCGCCAAGGCTGGGGATACCTCGACGACCCCGCCGCGGACGGCTCTACCCTCGTCCTGCCCGGGCTCATCGAACTAACCAAACAGCTCACAACTGGTCGCTTCGCTACTCTGAACAAAGAAGGCGGCTACCGCCTCGGCAAGCTCTTCCATCTCCAGCCGCAGCGAACCATCGCTTAAGAAGTCGAATCAGAATGACTTCCCCAGTCGTCTGAAGCAGACGTGGGCGCTCGTCCGTGAGGCCGTCTCGGTCGAACGTCTGCGCGACGACCTTCCGATCTAGTCTCCGAGAAATGGGCAGTCCTTCGCACGTCGCTATTTAGGCCGTGCTAGGCTACGAACACCCGTTCGGAGAAGCCATGGCAGAGCAGCGTCATGTCGTCAAAGATGGCGACGACTGGATAGTCAAGAAGCCCGGCGCCGACCGGGCGAGTGCGCGTCGCGACACTCAGCGAGAGGCGGACCAACGCGCCGCGGAGATCCTGCGCAACGCCGGTGGCGGCGAGAGGATCACACACGGCGTCGACGGCAAGATCCGCAGCAAGGACACGATCGCGCCCGGCAATGACCCGAACCCGCCGAAGGACAAGGAGCACTAAAGGCCCTAATTGACGCCGTCCCGCGCGGGCGTCTTTTTGTTCGAGGGCCTGCCACGCTCAGACTGCGCGGGCCGCCGACAGCGTGTAGAGCCCCCGGCTAATACGAACTCGTGGCGCGCAGCTCGGGTACGTGCCCGCGCTCGAGGGCGTCCGCGACGTCGCGCCATCCCGGATGCAGGTACTCCCAATCGTCGGGTGGGACGCAGGATCTCGAGCTCGTGGCGCAACACCAGCAGTTCGACGTCCTTCACATGCAGGCCCCGCCGGCTACGCACAAGCGCGCCGGGCAGAGCCCGCACCACGAGATAGAGGAACGAGAAGGCCATGCCGCCGATCCTCCCAGCCCTCGCACCAAGGAGAGGGGACACCAATATTGGCGTCCTTCACACTCCGTGCGCCGATACCCGCTTGGCCTGGCAACGCCCGACGTGAGAGGCTTCGTTGCACAAGCGACATGTTGAGCGTCAGCGGGAGATCCGTGTGACCAACGGACGTCAACTGAAACGCGACGATCTGATCGCGGAGCTTGCCCACACATCTCATCAGACCTGGATGAGGCAGACTGCGCATGATCGTGGCATCCCGATTCAGCAACTCGGCGGTGTCCCGACTGACGACGACCGCCAGCGAGCAACTGACATGGTTGCCGCGCTCGAGCGGCTCGGGCTCTACGGTGCCGCCGCCAGGCCGTCTCGCTTAGCCCTCCTGCGGCATCCGCTAGTCGTGGGCAGCGTCATCGCTGCGATCAGCGCGGTCTTCGCGAGCCTCCTGATTCCGAACATCACACAGGTCAGTCAAGATAGGCCGAAAGAGCTTGAGCTGAAGCTCGGCCTCATCGACAAGATCGCGACATCGTCGGCGCAAGCGCTGACACGGGGAGTCGCTCTGTCGCGCGGAGACGTCGGCGCGGCTGGAGGCAGCCCAGGCGACAAGGTGGAGAGTGCCAACCGCAAGGTGCTCGGGCTGTGGCGGACGGACGCTGCGATCGTCGACGCGAAGCTTCTGACGTACTTTCCGGGAAGCAATGCGCAGCGCGAATGGCCGCGGTTCAAGCGTGCCATAGAAGCCTTCCTTCTCCTTGAGGCCGTTGATGAGACCGATGTACGCCGCGTCAATGCACGCTACCTCCGTTCATACCTAGAGGCTTTCCCCAGTCGCCCCGACCCGAGCGTCCCCTGGGATCAAATAGTCCTCAGAGGCGAAATCGCGCACACGATGGCTGAGAAGCTCCAGGCTCTCCTCCTTGACAAGCGCGAGCGGATCATGCGCAGCGTTACGCAATCTCAGGCCGACGGCTTCAAGCACTCGCCATGGTCTTTCGGCTAGCCGTGAAGGAGATCGCGACGTCCCTACTGGGCGTCGAGGGTTCGGCCCGACCCGGGCTCTCGGGCGTCCGGCCGCCCCAGAAGAAGCCGCAGTGGCGACAGTAAGTGCCGCTGTGGTGATGGCGCGCGCGCGGGCAGCTACACGAGGGCGCCTCGTCGGAGCGGTCGTCGCGCGGTCACACACCGATCGTCCCGCGCGGATCAGCCCGGACGGCGGACGAGGGTGATCGTGATGCCACCGGTGGCGCCGAGCTCGCCTCCGGTGCCGACGAGGCTGACCGTTCCCTTCGCGCTGATCTCCGCGCTCAGCTCGACCTTGTCGACGCTGAAGCTGCCGAGTGCCTGCGGGATGCGCCCCACGACCTCCTCCATCGAGTCGAGGAAGCCGCCGAGGTTCTCGCGTAGCTGCTTGCTCGGGAGCTTCGTCCGCTGGTAACGGGCGGTCAGCCGGTCTAGCACCGCCCCCCGGTCTTCGTCTTCGTCTGCCTCTGTGTCGTCAGCGAGCGCGAGCACCCAGATCTTGCCTCCTGCTGCGGGATCGTCTTCACTCATCGCCACTCCTCGAGATCGATTGGACGGACAGGTCGGGATTGCCGTACAGGGTGTAGAGGACGCCGAGGGGGTTCTTGTG
>JALZOQ010000228.1 GCA_030913835.1 Actinomycetota bacterium
GCGCTGTTGTGCGTGTTCTCAAGCGAGACGATCCCGGTGCGCGGCGCGTGCCCACTGGCGTGGTCGCGGATCGAGCCGCGGATCTGCTCGGAGCCGAGCCGCCCGGCGTTTCCCGGCAGCGCACGCATCACGAGGCCGGACAGTGCCGCAGGCCCGCCTTGCTCCGCGATCATGATGTGCGAGTTCTCTTCTGCCAGCAGCTCGTCACCGCGCTCGGTCTGGATCCGCACGGCGATCTGATTCGCCATCGTCGCGGTCGGGAGGAACACGGCGGCCTCCTGGCCAAGGAGCGCGGCAGCCCGCTCTTCGAGGAGGATGACGGTCGGATCTTCGCGCTTCTGCTCGTCGCCGACGACCGCGTTGGCGATCGCCTGGCGCATGCCCGGAGTCGGCTGGGTCAGCGTGTCGGAGCGGAGCTCGATCACGCTCACGATCCTAGTCGGACGACGAGCGCATCAGCGGCGGTGCGGAAGGCGCTCGCCGCGGGGCTGTCGGGCGCCGCGACCAGGGCCGGTGTTCCGTCCTCCCCGGCGCGCGCAACCCTGGGATCGAGCGGGATCCTCGCCAGCCGCTCGATGCCGAGAGACCAGATCGAGCGGCCCTCGCGCACCCGGGGGAAGACGTCGGTCTCCTCGCCGCAGTGCGGGCACACGAACGTGCTCATGTTCTCGACCGCGCCGAGCACCGGCACGTCGTTTTCCTCCAGCAGGGCGATCAGCTTCTTGGCGTCGAGGTGCGCGACGTCCTGCGGCGTGACGACAAGGAGCGCACCGCTCAGCCGCACCTCCTCGAGCACGTGCCGCTGAAGCTCGGTGGTTCCCGGGGGCAGGTCGAGCACCAGAATGTCCAACTCGCCCCAATCGACGTCGTAGACGAGCTGCCGAACCGCGAACGGGAGTGTCTGCTCGATCCACGGGAACCCCTGCTGCTCGCCGAGGAGGAAGCCGACCGACATCAGCTTGACGCCGAACCGCTCGACGGGCTCGAGCGCTGCCTGCCCGCGACGCCAGAGCGACCAGCTCGTGGCCGGCACCCGTCGCGTGAGCCCGACCATCACCGGGATGTCCGGGCCGTACACGTCGGCGTCCAGGACCGCGACCCGCAGATCGCGCTGTACCAACGCGACCGCGACGTTGAGGCTGACGGTCGACTTGCCGACGCCGCCCTTGCCGCTGGCGACCGCGACGATGTGTGCAGCGGGAGGAGTCGAGGACATGAAGCGACGCTACCGGAGCAGGCGTTCGAGCCGGCGCTGCGCGACGCGCGTGGCAAGGGAGCGGCTGCCTGCTGCGAAACGCAGCGCCGGGCCGGCGGGGAGCCCGAACAGCAAGCGACGCGCCTCGCCGATCCGGCCCAGGCGGATTGCAACGAGGCCCGCGTAGCTCCGCAGCAGGAGCGCGGTCGGGGCCCCAGCGTCAGGCCAGGCTTCAGCAGCCGTAGCGACCACGCGCAACGCGCCGGAACGCTCCCGCGCCGCGGGAACGAGGACGGTCAGGCGACGCAGGACGGCGTCCGGCTCCGTCGACAGTTCGGGCAGTAGCCGACAGGCGCGCCGGAGGGCGTGGGCCGCTGCGTCGGCATCGCCACCGTCGAGCGCGCGCAGAGCGTGGACGAACGCCAGCCGCCCTTCGGCGCGACGCAGCAGCAAACGCGGATCGTCGTCGCGCAACTCCTCGACGAGCCGCTGGCTGCTGCTCTCGAACCCCTCCAGGAAACGACCGCTCGAGCGGCTCCGCTTCCAGACCGAGTCGGGCGTCGAGCGGATTGCGACTGTCCGGCTCCGAAGGAGGGCGAAGGGACCCTCGAAGGCGAGGCGGAGCCAGAGATCGCCGTCCTCGTCGGCCGGGAGGCTCTCGTCGAACCCGCCAACGGCCTCGAGGGCCGCGCGGCGGATTGCGGTCGCGCTGACGAACTCGACGTGGCTCGCGACGAGCTGCCGAGGCAGCGGATCGACGAGCCCGGCGCTCGGCGCACGCGGCGCGGACGTCGCGAGCACCGCCTCCTCGTGAGCTCCGAGGGCCGAGACGATGGTGGCCAGATGGTTCGGAAGCCAGCGATTGTCCGAGTCGAGGAAGGCGACGAGCCTGCCCCCGGTCGCCCGGATGCCCGCGTTGCGCGCCGCTGCGGGCCCGCGGTTTGGTTGCCGGAGACAGCGGATGCCGAGCTCCTCCACGGCCGCCCGGGTTCCGTCGGTGGAGCCGTCGTCCACGACAACCAGCTCGAAGTCGCGAAACGTCTGCGCGGCCACGCTTCGGACCGCGCGCATTACGAGCTCGCGGCGCTGGTACGTCGGGACGACAACCGAGACCTGAGGCGCCATCCGCGCCAGTCTAGGCCGCGACTATCCTGGCTCCGTGGATCTCCGAAACCTCGAAACCTGCCTCGAACGGCGCGGGGAGCCCGCTTACCGCGCGCGCCAGGTGTGGGAGTGGACCGCCCGCGGCGTCGGTGGCTACGAGCAGATGACGAACGTGCCCGCGCCTCTTCGGAGCGCGCTGGCGGACGAGGTGCCGTTCTCGACGCTGGAGGTCGCCGACGAGGCGCGCTCGCGCGACGGCACGGTGAAGGCGCTCTTCCGCACCGCGGACGGGCATCCGGTCGAGGCCGTGCTGATGCGCTACCGCGACGGGCGGCGCTCGCTCTGCGTCTCCTCCCAGTCGGGCTGTCCGCTGACGTGCTCGTTCTGCGCGACCGGCCAGATGCGCTTCGGGCGCAATCTCACGCCGTCCGAGATTCTCGACCAGGCGCTGCACTTCCGCCGCCTCGAGCCCGTCGACCATTGCGTCTTCATGGGGATGGGCGAGCCGCTGCTGAACTACGAGAACGTGATCGCAGCGGCGCGGCTTCTGCCCGACATCGGGATCACGCACCGGCGCACGACCATCTCGACGGTCGGCTGGCTCCCGGGCCTGAGGCGCTTCGTCGAGGAAGTCGAGGAGCCGATCCGCCTCGCGCTGTCCCTGCACGCCCCCGGCGCCGAGTTGCGCTCCCAGCTCATGCCGGTGAACGAGCGCTATCCCCTGGAGAACGTGCTCGCCACGTGCCGGCGGTACTTCGCGCTGCGCCACCGGAAGGTGTTCGTCGAGTACGTGATGCTCGGCGGCGTAAACGACTCGCCCGCGCACGCGCGCGAGCTGGCTGCGCTGCTGGATCCGCAGGTCTTCAAGGTGAACCTGATCCCCTACAACCCGACCGGCATGTTCGAGGGCTCGAGCCGCGAGGCGATCGCCGCGTTCAAACGAGAGCTGGACCGCGCGCGTATCCCCGCGACGGTGCGGCTGACGCGCGGGCGCGACATCGCGGCGGCCTGCGGCCAGCTCGCCGTCTCGCGCTGATCGAGAAAAGCAGAAGGGCGGCCGTCCAAAAGGAAGAGGCCGCCCTTCAAGCGGCACGATTCAGGAAGCTGAAAGCGGCTGCGGTCCGCTCCCCTCGATCCCTGATGCCTTAGTTATCGTTGCCGCAGGGCATCACGAAAGCCCCAGAAGGGGTAGGTCGCCCGGTCCGCGCAAGAAACGGCCCAGACGGGTCAGGCCGTTTGCGTCAGCTCCACCGAGC
>JALZOQ010000236.1 GCA_030913835.1 Actinomycetota bacterium
ATGTCCTTGGCCTTCTGGAGCGTCATGAAGGCGTGCTCGGGGTGGCTCTTGTCCTCGATTCGGTCCAGGAAGTAGCAAAACTGGCAGCGCAAGTTGCAGGTCTGCCCGAGCCACATCACACCTCGTCGCGTGAGCTTCCGCGCCAGGCTTGGGACGTAGACCGGCTTCGGGGCCGGCGTCTCCGCCACGGCGAGCGCAAGCGCCTGGACGGCCGCTGTACTGGCCGCCGCAGTCATCGTCCGACTCCCGCGTGGGCGCCCCAGGCACCGGCCCGTCGATCACGGGGAATCCGACGCAAGAGCCGGACGGTGGCGAGCTGCACCGTCCAGCGAGGGGAGCTCAGAAATGCCTCGACCAGGCGGACGAGGCCGAAGGTCAGGTCTCTCCTCGTCAGGGCGACTCGGGCAAAGAAGAGCGATCGATAGGCGCGGACCATGCGCTCGTACTTCCTATGCTCGGGGCTCCCGTCCAGCGCCTTCGCAAGGACCGCGCGTTCCTCCCGAAACCAGTGGCGGTGTGACGCCAGAAGGCCGCCCGGGACACTTCGATCGACGAGCGCGCGTTGCAGATGGAGGACGCTGCCGCCCCCGCCGAGGACCCGGGCGTACCACTCCAGGTCGTGCACGATGGTCAAGCTCTCGTCGAATCTGCCGAAGCGGTCGAACGCCTCTCGCCGGCACACCACCACAGACAGGGTGTGGATGAAACTCTCGGCGAGGAGCCTGAGGAGCGGACTCGCGTTCCGCAGCCGGGTCCGGTTGTCCGGACGAGACCTTCGGCCAAAAGAATCACTCTCGACGTAATCGGCATAGCTAAGGGCCGCCGCCGGGTTCGCGTCGAGGTGGTTGACCTGGGCCTCGAGATACGAAGGCTGCCAGACGTCGTCATCGTCGAGGAATGCCACAAACTTGCCTCGAGCTCGTTCGAGGCCGAGGTTGCGAGCGGAAGCCGCCCCAGCGGGACTCGCCCTCGCTAAGAGCCGCACGCCCGGGTATCGGGCGCGGAGCCAATCGGCGGTCCCGTCGGTCGATCCATCGTCTACGACGAGGATCTCGAAGTCACGGAAGCGCTGAGCGTCGACTCCGGCGAGCGCGCGCGTGAGCGTCGCGAGCCGATTCCGCGTCGGTACTACCACGGAGACGCGCGGCGTCATCGCCTGGACAGGCTCAGCTTCGGCCTGACGGCCCATGGCCACACGTCGCGATCACCTTCGAGTTGCGACCCACGCTACTGAAGTACCAGCTTGGGTGCGAACTTCGGCCCCAGCAGGCGATGCAGAGCACGAGACAACGTCCAGCGCAAATAGAAGGTAGCCAGCGCGTGCACGGGGTAGGCAACCGGCAAGTCCGTGATCACCTGTCTGGTGATCGCGGGCTTGGCGTGAGGGCCGACGAGCCGGTACTGGGCGGCCACGAACGGCGAGATCATGAAGTGCAGGCGGAACCGAAGGCTTTCCTGCCGGAGCGCGTCTCGATTTGGCTTGCACCCAACCATCGACGCCAGCTCGTCGCACAGCGAGGTGTAGTCGACGAGGTATTCGAGACGGCCGGGGACCGCCCTGAAGTAGTGCCGACGGAATGCTGCTCGCCGATCGATCGACGCCCGCATTTCCTCTTCGGTCGGCAGGTCGGACTTGCCGCTGAGCAGCGACGCGAACCAGCGCGCTTGGAGCTCCGCGAGGGGAGGAATGGCTCCGAGGGCCGGCCGCACGAAGCCGATGAAGCCGAGACTTGCGCCGATCGACGGGACGAAAGTCTGGAGATAACGAGTAGATCGAACGAACGCCTCGTCCAGAAACGGCACCTTCACCTCAAAGCCGGTACACAAAATCACAAGGTCGGGCTCGAAGCCACTGCCGTCCTCGAACAGCACTCGACGACCGTCGAACCGAGCGATCAGGGCGGCTCGCCGACACTGTCCCGCCGCAATGGCCCTGACCCAATCGTCGCTCTTTGTCCCGGCCTGTTCATGCAGTGTCCCCCCGGACTCCTTGAGCAGTTGTTTAGTCAGTCTTCGGGTCTTGAAGGCGACCCGCGTCTCCGCGATCGCACCCCGGTCGGGTCGACGGGGACGAAGGAGAGGAAGCAGAGGCCGGAACTGACCGATCAGGAGGGCGGAGGTCTGGATGAACTTGTCCACCAAGATCAAGGGAAGGAACACAGCCTGGTAGACGTGCCGCTTCCAATCGTCCGCGGGGTTGCGAGTCTCGAATATCCAGTGCGCGGCGCTGTTGTTGATCCGGCAGGTGCGGTAGTCATTCGGCTGCCCGTGCCGCGTGCGAGGGAGGACCCCGACGCCCCGCCTGAGCGAGATGACCGTCTCCGCGGCGTGTTCGGAGATCTCGCCCACGATGTCGGCCCCCGACTCGCCGCCTCCGACGATCAGCACGCGCTTACCGGCGACCTGGGCGGGGCGCCGGTACTGAGCGCTATGCAGAATCCGGCCCGGAAAGGTCTCCTGCCCTGTGAAGTGCGGCCGGTGGGGGTGTTGGTTAGGGCCGGAGCAAACGGCGACGGCGTCGTAGCGCTCTTCGCGTTGTTGTCCATCGGGTTCGAGCGTGCGAACGTGCCACCCCTTTACTGGTTCTCGCTTGACCGACTCGACGGTCGTCCCAAACCGGATGTGCTGGTCGACCCCGAACGCGTCACAGTAGCTCGCGAGATAGTCGACGTACTCTCCCACCGACATGTGTTCGGCTCGGCCCGAAGGGACCGGAAAGTCAGAAAACGCGGTCAGGAGGCCCGAAGAGGTGAGGCGGCACGACTCCCACACGACACCGGCGTTCTCGTCGAAGCGGAACACCCCTCCCAAGCCGCCAGCCCGTTCGAAACATGCCGGCTCATGGCCCTCCTCCAGCAACTCCTTCACCGTGGCTAGGCCTGACGGCCCGGCGCCGATGACCGCTACTCGCTTGGGCAAAGCTCGGGTCCCATGTCCGCGGCAGCGTAGTCGCTGCTGAACTCGCGATCCCTTCCAGGTGGCACTTCCCTAGCGTAGTGCGGGCGCCGGCCGAACTGGCACCCGCGAGCCTGCTGAGGTTTGTGCGCCGTCGGGCCACTGGCCGCGACCACGAGCCGAACACGGAGGGGCTCGATGCGAGCTTCCAGCCAACGAGCAGGCCACGATCACCTGCTCGGATGCACGAGTGCACGGAGCAGGCTAAGCGAATGGAGCTAGCCGGGCTCGAACCGGCGACCTCCTGGGTGCGATTTGGTCGAAGACCGTCACCACCGCTTGCCATGGTTGGCCACCTGCCCCAATCAGGCCGTTTTGAATGCGGCGGCTGCGCCGACGGTTGCCATGTTTCGTCGCGGCTACTTGACCAAATTTGACCAGCCCGCGAAGGCGCGGTTAAGAGAACCGCTGCTCTATCCACTGAGCTACGGGGGCGTTTTGGCTTGTTTGAGCGGGAACGACCCGCTCGACGATCTATTCACTGTAACCGGCTCGTCCCAAGGATGAGCCCGCGACTCTTGGCGCTTGGCGGCGCGACTTGTAGGCTCGAACCTCACGACTCATATCGAGATCCGTAGTTGAGGGAGCGTCATGAACGTTCTCGTGTCATTCATGCGGCGCCATCCAAATGTGGTCGATCGGATGGCCCGACGCGATCTTGTCTCAATCGATCAACTCGATGATCAGCGTGGACGACGCAGTAATCATTGGCGCCGTCGCCGGTGTACTCACCCTGGTCGTTGCTCATTCGCGGTCTCCCGGCGATGGCAGACGCCGCGCTTCCGTTGACCCGTTTCGGAGCTCGCGGTAAAGCTCGACACCCCTCCGTGCTTACCCACCGCTACGCAGACGTTCGAGCACCGTGAAGCTTCAACGTCGCCGTCGGCTGGTCCCGCCCAGACGAAGAGCCCACCGACGAGAGCGGCGGGCAGGAACACGACCAAGCCGAAGACGATCGCAACAGTCGCGAAGTCCATGCGGGCAAGAGTTCCCATCGAGGTCGATCTTCAGTCCGGCCAAGGCGTGGTCTCGAGTTGGCGCCCGTGCGAGCGCCTATTACGCTGGTCTCGATGACCGCGCGGAAGGAGTCGTCGTCGCCGTCCATCGAGCTGACCTGGGAGCGCCGGCCGTTTCAGGAGCTGACGACCTCGCAGCTCTACGCGATCTTGGCACTGCGCTCCGAGGTCTTCGTCGTCGAGCAGGAATGCGTCTTCCAGGATGTCGACGGCCTCGACCCGGAGTGCGTCCATCTTCTCGGGTGGGATGACGAAGGGCTCGTCGCCTACGCCCGGATCCTGCCCGCCGATGTGTGGAAGCCAGGCGTTCTGAGCATCGGGAGGATCGTCACGAGCCCGCGTGCCCGCCGCCGAGGACTCGGCGCCGAGGCGCTTGCCCGAGCGCTGAGCTACCTCCGCGCGCACGCCGACGCGCTGCCGATCGAGCTCGAGTCCCAGTATCGGCTGGAGGACTTCTACGAGCGATTCGGCTTCCAATCCGTCGGCAAGCCGTACATCAAGGACGGTCAGCCCCACATCGTGATGACGCTGGATCCCGCGGCCGGGCATGACGAGCGGTGATCGCGCTCCGGGACTTCCTGAGACGCCCGTCGACGGTCGCCTCCGGCGGCGTGGCGCTCGCGCTGTACGGCCCGCTTGCCGCCTCGACGGGAGGCTGGCTCGATCCAGCCGTCCTCGTGCTCGCCGCCGTCACGTTCGGGCTCTCCGCGCGCTGGGCGCGGTTCGTCAACCGGACGGAAGAGCGGATCCTGCTCCGACGTCCGTTCGTCACGCTCGGGAGGATCGGGCGCTTCCTCGTGCACCTGCCCGTCGTCGCCTCGACGATCGCGATCGTCGACGCAGCCTGGCCCGTGACTGCGGGTGACCTCCGGTCGATTGGCGGGCCGGTCGGCGCGATCCTGCTGATCCTTGCGGCAGGGCAGGGATGGCAGGTGCTCGGCATACGGCTCGCCAACCGCGGGATCGGCTACAAGCATCGCAACGTGCTCGTGGCGCTCGGTGCGACCGCGGCTCTCGTCGGCTCGAGCATGCGTTCGAACACTCCTTCGACGGTGCTGTTCGTCGTGCTCGCGTCGCTCGGGCTCTGCCTCGCGGCGGCCGACCTCGTGCTCGGCCTGCTCTCCGACGTCCGCTCGTTGACCGGTCCGAAGGGCGACATCGGGATCTTCTTCGGGACGTTCAACCCGTTTCACCGGACGCACATCGAGATGATCGAGCGCGCGCTGCGGACACGGGGCCTCGACCGGGTGCTGGTGCATCCGACCGTGATCCCGAGGCTGCACGCGCAAGCGCTCGCGCGACATGAGATCGAGATCGTCGGCTACGAGGCCGGCATGCGGGTGTACGGCCGAACGCTGAAGGCGGATGCGAACGTCGACTACTTCCCGACGGGGAGTCGGTTCTACGACCACCGCACGCGCGTGCTCCTCATCGAGCTGTCTCTGCGAGACGCTCGGCTCGAGGACCGCGTGGAGGTTCTTTCCTGGGGCGACGTCTATGCCGAGCGGGGCTTCTACGGCGTCGTGTCCGAGATCAAGCGACGCTATCCGGGCCGGCGGCTGCACGGCCTGCACGGCAGTGACGCAGGCGGGATGTGGAATCGGGCCATCTACGACGAGTCGGGCTGGATCTACCCGATCGCGGAGAGGCGCGTAGACGACGTCTCCGGAACGGCGATCCGGGCCGGAGCCGTGGGGATGATGACTCCGACCGCCGAGGCGGTCGTCGACGAGCTGAGGCGAGGCTCGGCCGCCTTCTCGGTCGGCGGCCAGGCCTTCGCGGTCACCGAGGGCGTCGTCCGGGCCGAGCCGAGCTGACGGTTCAGTCCAGCTCGTCGCGCCAGTGCACGAGCGGCACTGCGTCCGTCGTGTCGTAGGCCTCGCGGCCGAGGAGGCTGTTGGCGATCAACGCGCTGCGCCAGGCCATCAAGCTCACGTTCGGGTCGGCGATCCCCCAGATCCTGCGATCGTGGTTTTGGACGTAGATCCGGTTCCGGGGCGCGCCGTCCCAGACGACGGAATAGTCGGGGTTGAAGGAGAGTCGACCCGACCCGTCCGCGAGCCGGTCCAGGAGCGGCTCGATCGGCGGCACGGACGACTCCGAACCTGTGCACAGGATCACGACGTCCGCCTCCACTGACCGGCTGCCGTCCGCGATCAGGTCGGCGATCTCGAGCGCCCAGCCGCCGCCGTCCGCGGGCTCGATCGCGCGGAGCTCGTGCGCGGGCCACAGATGAGCACGCGCCCGGTCGGAGTCGAGGAACTCGAGCTCGTAGAGGCGCCGGATCAGGCGCGCGAGTGTCCGCGGAGAGATGCCGTCGCTCGCGAGCTTCTGCTGCGCGACGATCCGCTCGCGCACACTCGCAGGCAGGTCGGCGAAGAAGCGGCTGTACGCCGGCGTGAACAGCTCGTTCACGAACGGAGACTCGTCGAGTGGGAGGAAGTTGCTTCGGCGCGAGACCCACCAGAAGTCGCTCGGCAGCCGGCCGGCGTCCTCGAGGACGTGCTCGCCGACCTCCGCGCCAGTTTGGCCGCCGCCGACGACGACGACGCGCTTTCCGGCGAGCTCGGGCTCGCGCGCGAGGTACTCGCTGGCGGGGAAGACCGTCGGGCCCAGGTATCGCTTGGCACAGCTCGGAACCACGGGAGTCGTTCCCACCCCGAGGACCAGATGCCGGGCCTGAACCCTCTCGCTTCCGATGTGCACGACGAAGAGGTCGCCCTCCAGCTCGACCGAGTCGACCGTGGCCCCGAACTGGAGGCCGTCCAGGCGGTCGCACACCCAGCGGAGGTACTGGTTGAACTCACGGCGATCGACTCGCTCGAAGTCGGCGTTGAGGAACCGGTACAGGCGGCCGCGGTCCTTGAGGAACGAGAGGAAGCTGAACCGGCTGGTCGGATCCACCAGGGTGACGAGGTCCTTGACGAAGGAGACCTGGATCGTCGCGCCGGGGAACAAGAGGCCGGGGTGCCACTGGAACTCGGGCTGCTGCTCGAAGAAGCGCGCGCGGAGCTCGCGATGCGGGTCGAGGAGCGCGGCGAGGCTCAGGTTCGATGGGCCGATTCCGATCCCGACGAGGTCGTAGGGCGCGGTCATCGTGCGAATGCCTCCTGCGCAGCCTGAGCGGCAGGATCGGCGACCAGCTCGCGCAGGATCTCGTGGAACTCCCGCGCGAGCGACTCCGCGTCCTCGTCATCGAACAGGTCGACGTCGTAGACGAGCAAGCCGCGAAGGCGCCGCCCCAGGTCGTAGACGTACAGCGTCAGATCGAGCTGGGCGGGAGTGTCGTCGCGGGCCTCAGACCGGGAGGGCTCGGGCCCGTCGTCCTCACTGGAAGCATGCAGCCCGGAGTCCGTGTTCTCGAGCACCAGCTTGACCTGCACGAGCGGCGGGAGCGATGGATCGCGTGACGGCAGGAGCTCGTCGACGAGCTCCTCGAACGGCACGCTCTGGTGCGCGTGGGCCTCGCCGGTCGCCCGGCGCGCCCTGCGTAGGAGCTCGCGAAAGTCGGGTTCGCCGTCCAGGTCGAGACGCAGGACGATCTGGTTGATGAACATCCCGACTAGGGCCTCGGAGCCCGGCGGCACGCGGTTCGCCATGTCGGTGCCTACGGCCACGTCGGTCGCGCCCGTTCTGCGGTGCAGGAGCGTGGCGTAGGCGGCCAAGAGGGCCATGAACAGCGTGCAGGACTCACGGCGGCACACGTCCCGCAGGCCGCTCGTCGTGTCCGCGTCCACCGCGAAGGAAAGCGACCGGCCACGGTTGCGTGGGACCGGCGGCCGCGGCCGGTTGGACAGCTCAACGGACTCCGGCAGTCCTCGCAGGCGGTCGCGCCAAAACGCCAGCTGCGGCTCGCGGTGTCGATGCGACTCGCGCTGCCAGACGACCCAGTCGGCGAACTGTGCCGAGAGACCTGGCAGGGGCGACGCCCGGCCTTGGCTGAAGGCGTCGTGGACCGTGAGCAGCTCGCGAAACAGCACGCGGAGAGACCAGCCGTCCGCGACGATGTGATGGGTGACGACGGCGAGCCGGTCCCCGTCCGGCAGGCGCAAGAGCCGGGCGGAAACGAGGGGGGCCGAGTCGAGCGCGAATCGAGTCGTCGCGAGGTCGTCGATCCGTTCGCCGGCCCTGCGCTCCGCTTGCGCGCCCTCGAGCGCGGTCAGGTCGTCGACCGGCACGTCGACCCAGACGGCCGCTTCCACGACCTGGCGCGGACGGCCGTCGACCTCGAGGATCCGGGTTCGCAGCGCCTCGTGGCGGTTCACGACCTCGTTGAACGCCCGAGTCAGCACCTCGGGCACGCAGCGATTCGGCAGGCTGACGACGCCGGAGAGGTTGTAGGAGCCGCTGTTCGATTGCAGCCGGCTCGCGGCCCAGAGCCGCGCCTGGCCACGGGTGAGGGGGATCGCACCCGCGCGCACGGCCGGGTGCAACGGCAGCGGGCGATCCACCTCCGGCGAAGAGATCGCGGCCTCCGCCTCGGCGGCGAGCTTGCGGGGCGTGGGCGCCTCGAAGAGGACGGGCACGGCGAGGTCGACGCCGGACGCCGCATTGATCTGTCCGAGCAGCTCGGCGGCCAGCAGCGAGTGGCCGCCCAGCGCGAAGAAGTCGTCGTCGAGGCCCACAGCCTCCAGCCCCAGGCACCGCGCCCAGATTCCTGCGACAACCTCTTCGATCGGATTGGCGAGCGTCTCCGTTGGCCCGACCGCCTCGGTCGCCATCGCCGGCACGGGGAGGCGTGCCCGGTCGACCTTGCCG
>JALZOQ010000276.1 GCA_030913835.1 Actinomycetota bacterium
CGAGCCCGAGCAGCGCGGCCGGGACGAGATCGAACTTGAACTCCCAGGAGTACGCGTTCATCGGCCAGAGCGCCACTACGGCGGCGAGCCACGGCGCGAAGCGCGCGCGCGTCGCCCAGACCGCGTACACGCAGGCGAGCTGGAACGGGATCATCGCGATCGCGTTCGCGGTCCGCGTCGCGCCGCCGCTCAGCAACGACTCCGCCGCGAAGAGCAGCACGGCCCCGACGGGGTACTCCGAGTGCGGGTAGCGGCCCGCGACGAGCGCGTCGCCTTGAAGCCGGAAGACCGTGCGGGTGTCGACGTCTCCGCGGACGTCGAGGCCGAGGTGCAGAGCGATCCACGCGACGTGGAAGGCAAGCGCGAGCCCGAGCAGCGGCGCGAGCCGTAGACGCGCCTGCGCTCGCCACGCGTACAGGAGGGCGGCCGCCGCCGCCGTCGCCTCCCCCAGGAGCCAGATGTCGGAGGTCGCCGTCTGGTAGCCATATTCGAGCGCGACGACGACCGCGGCGCACGCGGCGAGAACGAGCTGGGGATCTGCGCGGGCGAGCCGGACGCGCAAGGCGCGGGTCACGTTATCGGTCGGGCCCGCAGGCCTCGATGGTCTACAGTCGCGGCAGCGCCGCCCGCCGGAGCGCCCCTTTCGATGGCCCACGCACGGTTCAAGCACGCCGCACTCGCGATCGCGGTGGTGGCCGGCCTGCACGGCCTTCTCTACGCGCCGCTCCTCAGCACCAACGTAGGCACGGATAGCGCGACATACCGCGCCGCCGGATCGGCGCTCCTCGCCGGGAACTACTCGACACCAATCAAGGACGGCCTGTACTTCACGTACCCGAACGGGTTCTATGACCTCACGGCCCTGCCGGTGCCCCGTGGACCGGTTTGGGACGCGCCGGAGCGCCAAGCCTTCCGGCCGCCCGGCTATCCGCTCTTCCTCGCGGCGACGGGCGAGGGGCGCTGGGACGGCGCGATGGAGCTCCAGATCGTCCTCCAGGGAGTCCTCTTCGGGCTCGGCGCCTTCCTGCTCGCGCTGACCGTACGGCGTTGGTGGGGCCCGCGGCTCGGGCTGCTCGCTGCGCTTGTCTACGCGCTCGACCCGTACTCGAAGCACTACGTCGGCCTGATCCTCACTGAGACGCTCGCCGCCACGCTGGTGCTCGCCGGCGCTTACGCGTTCACGCGTGCCTGGCAGGAGCGCTCGCCGGCATGGTGGGCGCTCACCGGCGTCGCCGCGACCTCGCTCGTCCTCACCCGCGCCGTGTTCGTCGTCGCGATCCCGCTCGTCGTCCTCGGCGCGGCGATCCGGGCCGGAACGGCGGGAGCCCGGCTCAGAAGCGTCGCCGCGGCCGGGCTGTGCTCGCTTGCCCTCCTCGCGCCGTGGCTGGCGTGGACGAATCACGTAACGGGCCGGCCGGTGCTCGCGAACTGGGGCGAGGGCTTCAACCTCCAGGTCGCGGCCTACGGCGAAGGACACGGGCGCTCGTTCGCCGACGTCGAGGAGGACCCCGCGTTCGACGCCGTGCTGGGCAGGGTGCACCGGTCGGCGCCGTCGTTCGCCGAGCTCCGCGCCGATCCGGAGGCGCATCCACGGTATCTCGAGCGCGCCGACCGCGAGCTCCGGGAGGCGGCGTCGGCCCGCTACCGGGAGCGCCTCCGGAACGAGCCGGCCGACGTCGCGTGGGAGACGGTCTATCGCATGTACTACCTCTGGGCAGCGCACTTCGACTGGTACCAGCCGGGCGGAGCGATCCTCGCGGGCATGGTCGCGGTCGACTGGATCGTGCTGCTCCTGGGCCTCGCGGGGGCAGCGCTCGCGCTCGTCCGGCGCGGGCCGGCCACGGGGGTCGTCGTCTTCCTCGCCGTCTACACGCTCGTCCTTGGGACTCATCACGTCGAGGCGCGGTTCACGATGCCGGTCCGCGGTCTCTTCCTCGCGTTCGGCGTCCTCGCCGCGACCGAGCTCTACGGACTCGTACGGCGACGCGCCGCCGCCGGTGCTAGGCCGACGAGCAACGCGGCGCACAGCCAGAACGGAACCGCGGTCGGGCTCCCCACTGAGGTCAAGTAGGACTGCGTCGCCGCGACGACGAGGCCGCACACCACCACGCCCGCGCACGCACCGGCGACGCGGCGGCCGTCCTCGTCGGTCCGCCCGAGCGCGCGGATGCCCGCCCGCCCGATCGCAACGAGCAGCGCGATCAGCAGCCCGAGCCCGACGACGCCAAGCTGGAGCACCGTGCCGAGGAACGAGTTCTCGACGAGCGAGGAGTAGAAGAGGTAGAAGCGGTCGACGAAGACCCGCTGCTCGGTGCCGAACCCGTACCCCAGCAACGGCCGCTGAGCGACCTGCCGTGAGGCGCCGACCCACGCGTCCAACCGGCCGCTCGAGACGTACAGCGATCGGCGGAAGGGTTTGTCCCCCGATTCCGGGAAGCCGATGTCGCTCTCGATCGGCCGCACGCCCTGCGCATCCTTCGGCCCGAGCGGCACGTAGCTGCCGAACCGTTTGTTCAGCACGGGATCGGTGCGGGCCGGGCTCGGTACCGCCATGACCGCGACGTCGAGCGCGAACACCGAGACCGCCGCGACGGCGAGGATCATGCGCGCCCGGCGGGTCCGAGCGAGCGCCGGGATCAACATCGCGACGCCGAGGAACGCCGCCAGCAAGGCGCCTCGCGATGCGGCGGCGACGATCGAAGCGTCGAAGAGCACCAACGTGCCGAGAGCGGCCGCCTTCATCCATCTCGTCCCTGCTTCGGCGACCGTCCACACGGCGATCGGGACGGCAAGCGCGAGGAGCATCGCCATCGTGTTGGGGTTGGCGCCGAGCCCGCTGTAGCGAAGCGGGGACTGGGTCGTCGCGGGGATGTAGGCGAGGCTCGGGCGCACCGCGAGGTCGATCAGGCCCCCCACTGCGACCGCAAGCGCCCCCACGAGGATCGCGAGCAGGATCTGGCCGACCGCCTCGGGCCGTCCCTGGGTGCCGTAGACGAGCGCCAGCGCGGTGAGGACCAGGAGCGCGAGGGTGACCGCTCGCCCGAGGGTGAGCCGCGGATCGGGCGACCAGAAAGCGGAAGCGAACGCGAGCAGGACCAGCGCGCCGGCGAGGACGGCCGGTACTACGAGGCGCGGCCGCCGGCGAGTGCTCGTGGCGGCGTAGAGCAGCGCTAGCGCGCAGAGGATGCCGAGCAGGACCCACCGGGCGATCCGGCCGACCGGGATGTTGAGGAGGTAGACGTTGCTCGACGCCGCCGCGAGCGCGAACACGAGCGCCGCCACGAACACCTGGATCGCGCCCTCGAGCTGGACGCGAAGCCGTGACCCGGCCCCTAGTACGGCCGCACCACCATCTGGTCGAGCAGGCGCTCGACCTCAGCCTGGTCTACGCGGACCGCCGAGCGCGTCGGGTCGTCGCGGAGGCTCCAGACCCGCACCTTTCCGCCGTGCCGGTCGATCGCCTCGACGACCCGGCCCGACCGGTCGACGCAGAGCTCGAGCGCGAACGGGTTCGTCCCGCGCCTGTACAGCAGACAGTCGAAGTTCCCGAGCACCCGAAACGCGTCGAGCGACGGCGAATCGAGGGGCCCGATCGCCCGCGCGACCTGGCGCATCCCGCGGCTTTGGTCGGCGGCGCGATGTGAGCGCTCCCAGCGGCCGACCACGACCAGGACGGCTGAGACCGCGAGCGCACCGACCAGCCAGAGGGCGACCCTCCGACTCATGCCGCGGCCTCCTCGGTCAGCTCGCGCAGCACCGAGCGGTAGCGCTCGACCGCGACGGCGCGGTCGGCGGTCTCGACGACGTACTCGCGGCCACGGCGGCCGAGCTCCTCCAGATCGAGCTC
>JALZOQ010000282.1 GCA_030913835.1 Actinomycetota bacterium
CCCTCGCGCCGAGGAGTTGCGCGCCAAGCTCGCCGACGCGCGTGGGCTGGCGGACGAGCGCGAGGAGTTCGAGGGCGCCGAGACGCCGGTCGACAAGGCTGAGCCGGTTGCCGACCCGGAGGCTCGCCGGCGCGGCGTGCACGAGTCGGGCCGCTCGGCGGTCGACCGGATGAAGTCCTCGCAGCCCGACTGATCAGGCGGCGACGAAGCGAGCGACGCCTGCGGTGAGGCCGCGCGCAAGGCGCCACTGATAGGCATCGGACTCGAGCTTCTTCCGCTCTGCCGCGTTGCTGACGAAGCCGGTCTCGACGAGGATCGAGGGCACGTCGGCCCAGTTGAAGCCGGTCAGGTCGCCCCGTGGCTTCAGCCCGAGGTCGCGCGCCCCGGTGGCGGCGACGAGGGCGCGCTGGACGAGCCGGGCGGCGGTCAGGCTGCGGCCGAAGATGTCGTCCGTCCAGCCGCGCCGGTTCAGCGGGTAGAGCGTCGCGACCCCGTGCGAGGAGGCGCTCGCAGAGCCGTCCGCGTGGATTCGCACCATCAGCGCGGCGTGGCGCTCGTTGCAGAACTTCGCGCGGGCGACGTTGCCCCCGGTTCCGTACGAGAAGGTCGGCCCCGTCCGCGTCAGCGCGACTCGGTAGCCGCGCCGCAGCAGCAGCGTCCGCGTCTTCTGGGCGATCTTGAGCACGATCGCCGACTCGCCCGCCGCGCCGCCGCCGTCCTTGATCTTGAGGATGCGTGAGCCCGGGCCGATCGGCTCACGCTGCGCCCCAACCGCCGGTGGCGTGCCGTGGCCCGGGTCGAGGCAGATCAACGCTGCTGCGGCTGCGAGGTGCGCGAGCGGCACCGGGCCTTCTTACCAGACGGTCTTCCGGCGGCTCCTCTCGAATCGGGCGCGGTTCTTGCGCTCCTCGGACTGGGCGCGCTTGTCCTGGCGACGCGCCAGCATCTCGAGCTCGCGCTGGAGCTTCTCGTAGCTTTCGAAGCGCTCCGCCGGCAACGTCCCCGCAGCGATCGCAGCCCGCACCGCGCAACCCGGCTCGGTGTCGTGTGCGCAATCGTTGAACCTGCACTTTGCGATCAGCTCCTCCACGTCGCCGAAGCTCGCGCCGATGCCCTCGTCGGCGCTCCACAGCTGGAGCTCGCGCATCCCGGGCGTGTCGAGGACGAGGCCGCCCTCGGGCAGCGGGACGAGCTCGCGGCGCGTCGTCGCATGCCGGCCGCGCCCGTCCGACTCGCGGATCTCCTTCGTCGGGAGCCGCTCCTCGCCGAGCAGGCGGTTCACGAGCGTCGACTTGCCGACACCCGACGACCCGAGCAGCGCGATCGTCCGGTTGCCGGTCGTGTACTTCCGCAGCTCCTCGACGCCTTCCCCGGTCACGTTCGAGACGACCTCGATGGGGACGCCGTAGGCGACGGCCTCGACCTCCTCGAGGGCCGCGTCCAGATCGCCGCAGAGATCCTTCTTCGTGAGCACGATCACGGGCTCGGCGCCGCTTTCCCACGCCATGGTCAGGTAGCGCTCGAGGCGCCGCGGCTTCAGGTCGTGCTCCGTGAGCGCCATCACGAGGAAGACGACGTCGACGTTCGCGGCGACGACCTGCTCCTCGGTCGCGGACAAGGCGGTCTTGCGCGAGAACCTTGTCCTCCGCGCGAGGACGGCCTGGATGATCCCGCGCTTCTCCCCGGGCAGGGGTCGATACGCGACCCAGTCGCCGACGGCGGGCAGGTCGGCTGTGTCCCCCTCGTGGAGGAGGCGGCCGGCGATCTCGGCCGGGAGGTCGCCCTCCTCGGTGTAGAGGCCGTACATGCCGCGGTGCTGGACGGCGACGCGGCCCGCGGCGAGCCCGGCGTCGGCGTGGGGCTGGAACTCCGTTTCGAGCTCCGGGTTCCAGCCGAGTCGTTCGAGTCGTGCGTTCAAGAGCAGTCTCCTGGGGGTCACGGTACGGGAACGGGTCGGCGGACGCCGCCGCTCCGAGGAGGTGCTCCTGGCGCTCGAGCGCTAGAGCCGGGCGGGCCCGCGGGTGAAGGAAGCGGCAAGCACAGTCGTCATCGCGTTCCCTCCTCTCGTCGCGGGCTGGTCCACTCACGGTAGAGCAGCGCCCGGAGGCGCGTCAACCCTAAAGTCGGTGTGTGGACGTCCTGTTCGCCGCGGAAGGGCTTGTGCCTGCGGTCGGCGGGGCGGAGCGGTTCATGGTCGAGGCGCTCGGCGCGGTCCGGGAGCGGCACGTCGTTCGCGTCGTCCAGCTCGACCCGATGCCGCGGCCGGATCCGTACTGGGAGGGGCGGCGGCGGCGGCGCGAGGAGGTGGGACGGCGCGTCGTGGCTGCGGTCGCCGAGCAGCGTCCGGACGTGGTCGTGACGCAGCTGCACGCTGCGCCGGCGGTCATCCCCGCTGCCGACGCGGCAGGCGTGCCCTCCGTGCTCGTCCTGCCGAGCTACGAGTCGCTCTGCAAGCACGCGTTCGACGCGGGCACCGAGTGCCGCCCTGAGACGCTCTGTCGCGGCTGCCCGGCGGCACTCGCGCTGCCGGAGTCGGAGCGGCGCGAGCTGGCGGGATCGCGCGTGGCGCACGAGGCGTCGCTTGCGTCCGTGAGCGCTCTCGTCGCACCGAGCCGTTTCGTCGCCGCCGCGTGTCTGGACTGGTGCGGGCGGGAGGCGACGGTCGTCCATCCGGTCGCGGCGCCTCCGGGCGACGCCGAAGCACGGCCCGACGGGCCCGTCGTCGCACTCGCCTCACGCTGGACCCGCAACAAGGGTGCCGAGATCGTCGCCGCGCTTGGAGACGTCCGCTCGGCCGAGGGCGACGAGCCCGTCGGCTCAGTGCTGGCGGGCGCGGGCATCCTCGTCGTCCCGTCGCAGTCCCCCGAGCCCTTCGCACGCGTTGCGTTCGAGGGGATGGCGGCAGGCGTTCCCACGCTCGCGAGCGCGATCGGGGGCCTGCCTGAGCTCGTCCCTGCCGAGCAACTTGTCGTCGACTACGCCGACCCGGCCGCCTGGCGTGCGGCGATCGCGGAGCTCCGCGAGCCTCGCCGCTGGCTCGCGGCCCGCGAGTGCGGCCTCAACGCGGCGCGGACTGCGCGCCGGCAAGCTCCGTTGCGACGGTTCGAGGAGCTTCTGCTGGCGACCGCGCGCTGACGAGTCCGAGCTCCCCGTCCACCACTCGGGTCATGGCGGAGACGAACCGGTCCTCCGCGAATCGCTCCGCGCTTGCCCGACACCTCTCCTTCCAACCCTCGTAACAGACTGTTACTTGGCGAACCGCGTCGGCGATCGAGCGGCCGTCGGCGTTTTCGAGCAGCAGTCCGGTCTCGCCGTGGGAGACGATGTCGATCGCCCCGCCGGCGCTCGGGGCGATCACCGGTGTGCCGCAGGCCTGGGCTTCGGCCATGACCATTCCGAACTCCTCGGCTGCGGGGGAGATCAGCGCGACCGCGCCGCGGTAGAGCTCTCGGAGCCGCTCGTCCGGCACGAAGCCGACGAAGCTGACATTCCGCGGCGCGCGGGCTCGAAGCCGCTCCAGCCACGGACCGCGGCCCGCGATCACGAGTTCTGCGTTCAGCCCTCGGAAGGCGTCCACGAGGACGTCGACGCGCTTGTGGGCAACGAGCCGCGCGACCGCGAGAAAATGCGTCCGCTGCTGCGGACGAGGCGTGAAGAAACGAGTGCGGATCGGCGGTGGGATCACTTCGGCCTGGCGCCCGTACAGGCGCAGGATGGACTCGGCCGCGAAGGTCGAGTACGTGAGGATCCGGTTCGGCCGGCGCACCAGCCGCGCGGCATGGACCCGCAGCGGCGGGACGGCCAGCGCCAGCAGCGGGCGGACCGGACGCGGATAGTCGAGCAGGTAGCGGCCGACGTGGCCGTGGAGCGCGCGTGGGGGACCGGGGAGGAAAGCCACGTGCCGCGCGCCGGCCGGCGGTGGGGTGGCCAGCGCGGCGCCGCTTGTAGGGAAGGTCAGCAGCAGGTCGGCCGGGCCGACGTCCATGCGGGCAAAGCGCGTTGCGAGGAGCGGCCCTGCATAGTGCCGGCGGCGATCCGCGGCTGTGATCGACACGATCTTCGCGCCCGGCAGATGGGCCGCGAGGAAGGCGCTCACGCGCTCCGTGCCCCCGTGCTCGCCCGCGTCCTCGACGACGATCGCGATCCTGCCGCCGCGGTTCGCGCTCATCGCGGCGTAGCGTACTCGGGCCGCGCCGCGCGCCAGAGCTCCAGAGCGCGGAGGGTCCACGCGTCGTCGTCCAGCGCAGCGGCGCCGGGGGCGAGCTCCTCCGGGATCGTCACGATCGGCTCGTCGCGCACCAGCCGTCCCACGAGCGCGAGCTCGAGGAGAAGTGCCGGTCGCCGCGTCGACCTGCGCAGGCCGAGCGCGTGGCAGCGGACCGCTCCGACCGCCGCGAACGCACGGTGGGCA